>JAKAMV010000353.1 GCA_021812735.1 Chloroflexota bacterium
CCTCGGCAAGCTCAACTTCTGGATGATGTTCATCTTCTTCAACACGACGTTCCTGCCCATGTTCTGGGCGGGCATGCACGGCATGAACCGGCGGATCGCCACCTACCAGAACGATCTGGCGACCGTGAACCTCTGGATCTCGATCAACGCCTTCCTGCTCGGCGCGAGCTTCATCTTCTTCGTAGTCAACGTCCTGCGGGCGCTGCTGTCCAAGAGGGCGCCGAGGGCGGAGGCGAACCCCTGGCGGGCCAGGACCCTCGAGTGGCTGGTGTCCTCGCCGCCCCCGGTCGAGAACTTCCCCGCCCCGCCCATCGTGGTCGGGTCCCCCTACGGCTACGGCACGGGCGGCCGACCGCACGCGGTGTTCGGCTTGGCCGGCGCGTCCGAAGAGGAGGTGATGGCGTGACGACCATGCCGCTGGTCGCCGAGGAGCAGGTGCTCCACGCCAGCGTGGAGCCCCACGCCCAGGCGCACGCTGCGCACCACGAGGAGGAGTACGACCACCCGGGCATCAACCGGATGGGGCTCTGGCTGTTCATGGCCTCCGAGTCGATGCTGTTCCTGGCGATGACCGCCGCCCGGTTCTACCTCGGCGGCTTCGACAGGGGCGAGGTCAACCTGCCGCTCGGAATCGCCATGACGTTCGTCCTGCTCGGCTCCTCGTGGCTGGGCTACCAGGCGACCGGCGCGATCGAGGCCGGCAACCGGGGCAAGGCGATCCGCTCGCTGCTGCTGGCAAGCCTGCTGGGCTTCCTGTTCATCGGCGGCGTGGGCATCGAGTGGAGCACCGCGTCGTTCGGAGCCGCGCTCAACCCGCCCGTGCCGCCGCAGGCCACGCCGTTCGGCACCGCGTTCTTCGCGATGACCGGCCTCCACGTGTTCCATCTGATGACGGGCCTCGCCGGCCTGCTCCTGACCACGAACCTGCTGCGCAAGGGCCAGTTCGGGCCCGGGGACCATTGGGGCGTGACGGCCGTGGTCCGGTACTGGACCTTCGTCGACGTGATGTGGCTGGTGATCGTGTTCCCGGTGCTGTACCTGCTGTGACCTCGGCCGAGCTGCCCCTCGCGTCGCTCGGCTCCAGCGGCCGCCGGCCCCTGCGCGACCGGGTGCGGGACCGGCTGCCAGCCTGGTTCGCCTGGCGGGTCCTGGCCGGGTCCATGGTGACCGGGTTCGTCATGGGCTCCGTGCTGGTCGCCGTCGCGTGGATCGCCTTCGGCGCCGACCTCATGGCGCCGCCGCGCGACGTGCAGCTCGTCATCCCCCGTGGCACCGCGGCGCTTCTGGCGGCCGGCCAGCCCAGCGCGCTCCCCGCACAGGTCATCCTCGACCAGGACGACCGGCTGATCATCGTCAACCAGGACGTGGCGACCCACACGCTGGGCAGCTGGGTGATCAAGCCCGGCCAGAGCATCACGATCGACGCGACGTCGCCGATCGCGAGCGTGTTCGCCTGCACCATCCACCGCTCCGGCAGCTTCGGCATCATCGTGCAGGCCCGTCCCGGCCTGCTCGACGGCATCCTGATCACGATGCTCGTGTCCGTGCCGATCGGCTTCGTGCTGTTCGCCGGCGCGTCCGTCTTCCGCAGCCTGGACATGGACCCCGAGGCACTCTGATGAGCCCGCTGGACAGCTTCTGGAACGGCGTCCTGTCCCTGCTCACGCCCCTGGTCACGCCGGACTGGGGCCAGCTGGTGAGCCTGATCCCGTTCCTGCTCCTCGCCGTGGTCCTGGTGTTCCTCGCGCTGCTCGGCCGGGCGTGGCTGCGGCTGCTGCAGTCGCAGCCCGCCCGCGGCCCGAAGGTGCGCCCGCGCCGGCTGCGGCCGATGGTCGTGGCACACGCGGCCGTGGTCCTCACGGGCATCGTGACGGTCGCGATCGCCTTCGCGGCAGGGGCGCGGACCGAGTGGACCGGCGCCACCTCGCCGGCCGGCCTGTTCGTCAACGTGCCGCTCCTGATCCTCGGCCTGGGCGTGGCGATCGGCGCCGTGGCCAACGCGGCCCGCCTCTGGGAGCACAGCGGCCGCGACGATGTCGAGCCCGACTTCGTCGACAGGATCAACGAGTCGATCCGCCGGCACCCGAGCCGCGCCAAGCGCGTGGTGACCTTCATCGCCGGCGTGCTGATCGCGGCCACCGGGCTGCTGCTCGGGTCCGTCCCCGGCTGGACGCCCGCGGAGGAGGCGGCAGCGGCGGCGGCGGGGCAGTGGCCCGCGGTGCCCTCCCCGCAGCCGGCGCCGGTGGCGTTCGTCCCGGTCCTGCTGCTCGGGCTCGCGCTCGCAGTCGGCGCGGTGGGCTCGGGCATCGCCGCCGTCTGGCAGCAGCGCGCGGGCGCGGACGATCCCGCCGACATGGAGACCAGCGCGCTCGTGCCCGTCGAGCGCTGAGCCGCAGCCCGCGCCGGGGCGCTGCCCGCGGCCTGGCGTCGGGCGGTAGGCGCGCTGTGCGGCGTGCGCCAACCGTCAGCACTCGATCACGTTGGGGGCCAGGCCCCGCCAAGGGGAACCTCCAGGGGGCAGGGGTGCCCGGGAAAGATGGCACAGCATCTGCGCAGGCCCTGTGCAGTTCCGTGCATCGGCGCACGAACCCGGGCGCGGGGACCGCGAGGCCGTGCCGGGGGCGCTGACTCGGCGACCGCCACGAGCTCGCTCGCCGTCTCGGCTCCGCCCCGCGGCTGCGGCCTGGGCAGCGGCCCGCGGCGGCGCGAGGTTCCGGCGGGCCGTCAGCGGGCCCAGGCCTGGCCCAGCACCCGCAGCGTGTTGCCCCCGATCGCCTTGGCGATCTCGTCGTCGGTGTAGCCGTGCTTCACGAGCCAGCGAACGATGTTGGGGTACTCGCCGAGGTTCTCGAGCCCCACCACGTACTCGGGCACGATCGCGTCGTACTCCGAGTCGCCCGACGCGAGCAGGGCGCCCGACGGGATGCCGTAGCTCCCCGCGTGATCGCCGAAGAATGTGTCAGGCCCGAACGTGACCCCGTCGATCCCGACCAGGTCCACGCAGTACTCGAAGTGGCGCATGAACGTCTCGATCGACGCGGTCTCGAGGTCGGGGCGAACCATCGTGGTGCCCGGGGCGGCCTCGATGCCGATGACGCCGCCGCGCTCGGCGCAGGCGCGGATCACGTCATCTGGCTTGCACTTGCTGATGGGCCACAGCTCGCGCGACCCGGAGTGGCTGATCACCACGGGCGCCCGGCTGGCGCGGATCGTGTCGAGGCTCGTGCGGTCGCCCGCGTGCGAGACGTCGATCAGCATGCCCAGCCGGTTCATCCGATCCACGGCGCGCAAACCGAACCCGGTGAGCCCGCCGTCGGACGGCTCGCGGCAGCCGGCGCCCAGCGCGTTGCTCTCGCTGTAGACCACGCCCAGCATCCGGATCCCGAGACCGTACAGGATGTCGATGCGGTCGAGTTCATTCTCGATGGGCGTCGCCGCCTCGAGCGACGGGATCGCCGCCAGCTGCCCGTTGGCGAACGCGGCCCCGATGTCGGCCACCGACTCGGCCCGCACCACGAAGTCCTGGTGCGACCAGTCCGAGTAGCGCATGCCCACGTCGGCGATGACGTCCGACCACTTCCAGCCGCTCTTGCTCGTGATGGTGGCGCTGCCGTCCCCGAAGTTCTCGAACACAGCTGCGAGGCCGGACCGCGCAAGCCCCTCGTACCCGGTGGCCACGCGGCCCTCGCGCACGTACTCGTCGAGCTGCGTGATGTCGTCCGGGTCGACCTCGAGGTGATCGTGGAGCGAGATCGCCGGGTGGGACGTCAGCAGGCGCCACACCCGCGCCTCCTCCGCCTCGCTGACCACGACGGTGAACGGCGGCACGCGCTCGACCTCGCTTGCCAGCCTGAACAGGCGGTAGTCGCGGCCCGCCTCGAGGTAGTCGAACGAGCGGTAGCCCGCGTACCGCAGCGACCGCCCGCGGGGAAACGACCCGTCGACCATGCGCGCCTCCTGTGATCGGCGCCGACGCCTGGCGCCCGGCTCCACTCTAGCTGGCCGCGATCACGCGGACGCCCGCGCCCGGCAGCCGCTCGTACCGGAGCGCACCTCCCTCGAGCACGAACCCGTCAAGGGCGAGCCCGTTGGGGTCCATCTCCGCGAGCTCCTCATTCAGCCACGCTGCGAACTGCCGATCGACATCACGCGGCAGCGAGACGAGGACGTCGCGCATCGGCGCGAGGAGGCACTGCGGCTGCTCGCCCAGGATCCGCTGCAGCTCGTCCGGGACGAGCACCAGTGCCGACGCACAGCCCACGCCCGTCTGGAGCACCCGCGCCGGCACGCCGTCCACGTCGAGCGTCGCGACGTCCCTCGCCCGCACCGAGCCGGTCCGCTGTCGCAGGTTCGCCAGCGCCCGGGCCACCAGGTCCGCCGGTCCGATGGGCCACCCGTGCAGGAGCGTCTCCCCGACCACGAGGAACGCCGGCCCGATGTCGACGCCGAACCCGGTGGGGATCCCGGGCGGCAGCGTCACCCGGAACGGCTCGCCGGTCCCGGGCGGCAGCGGCCGCCGCCTCGGCAGGACGGGGATCACCGACGGCGCCAGCTCGTCCCAGCCGAGGTCCCTCGGCAGCGAGCCCATCGCCCGCATCACCGCCTCGGCGGTGGCCATCTCGATGCCGTTGCCCAGGTCTTCGGCCGGGTAGTCCTTGCCGGCCCGCCGCCGGCGCTTGGCTCGTCGCCGCTCTCGCTCGTTCATGCCGCCATGGTGGCGAGGGGCCCTTACCGCTCCCCAACGCGCGGCTTAGCCGCGGCTTGTCGGTGCGCCGACAGGGTGCTCAGCCCGGGCGGACTCCCACTTCGCGGAGCGGGGGGAGCGCGTCCGGCCGCATGTTGGCGAGCACCGGGATCTGGCGCCGGGCCGCGTCGGCGAGGCCGAGGTCGATCTCGGCGCGGACGATGGCCTCGCCAGTCCCCGCCGACGCGATCACGCGTCCCCACGGGTCGACGACCATCGAGTGGCCCCAGGCCGGGATCGCGCCCGGGCCGCCGTGGCCGCAGGCGCCGGCCGCCAGCACCCAGGCGCCGTTCTCGATGGCGCGGGCGCGGAGGAGCACCTCCCAGTGGTCCCGGCCCGTGCGCTCGGTGAACACGGCCGGGACGGCGAGCAGCGTCGCCCCAGCGGCGGCGAGCGCGCGGTACAGCTCGGGGAAGCGCAGGTCGTAGCAGATGGACAGGCCAAGCCCGACGCCGTCCACGCCCGCCACGACAGCCCGGTCGCCAGCCGTCACGCGCGCGGATTCGCTATCGGCGGGGCCGTCGTCGACCGCGACGTCGAACAGGTGGAGCTTGCGGTACGTCGCGGCGAGGGTGCCCATCCGGTCGAACAGGGCAGCCGTGTTGTACGGGCGGTCTGGGTCGCCCGATGCTTCGGCGTGGGACCCGGCGAGGACCCAGCAGCCGTGCTCGCGCGCGACGGCCTTGAAGGGCTCAGTGGTGGGTCCCGGAATGGACGCCGCAGAGGCGCGGAATCCGGCGGCCGAGCCTCGGAACTGCACGTACTCCGGGAGGATGACGAGGTCGCTGTCCACCGCGGCCTCGGCGGCCATCGCGGCCGCGCGGGAGAGGTTGTCGCCGACGTTGTCGCCGGCCTCGAACTGGACGAGGGCCACTCGCATCGTGCGCATGGGCCGATGGTACGAGGACCGGGCGTGCATTGGCAGAGCCGAACGGGTCCGGCCCCTGGATCCCCACAGGGCGAGTCAGGTCAGACTCATCTCGATCGTCGACCAGCGTGGCGGGCGCACGATCCCCCGATTTCGGGCCACGCGTCGTGCTCCCAACGCCGGGAGTTGAGTCTGAGCTGGCTCGCGAGGAGCGGCCTGGCATGGCGAGACCCTGCGCACGTGCGACGCCAGGGCACGGCGGACCCGGTCCGGGCTCCGGCTGACGTTCGGTTTCGGGTTTGACCGGGCCCCGCCCGCGGGCTACGCTCCGCATGTCCCGACGCCGTCCCGCGTTGGGCGTCAACGCGCCGCAAGAGGAACACCTCCCCCGTGGAGAACGGACCTAGCCCAGCCGGCCAGCGCGCCGGCGCCCGCAAGGTCCTCCCCGCCTCCTGACGGCCCCGCCGGATCTGCGCCGGCCCGGCCACCGCTGGCGGACGGACCCGTCAGAGCAAGGTGGCCACCATGCGCTTCCTGAGCCGCTGCATCGGCCTGCCGGTGCGCGACCCGTCCGGTGAGCCCCTCGGCACGATCGCCGACCTGATCGTCGCCATCGGGGGCACGTACCCGCCCGTCACCGGACTGGTCGTGCGCACCGACCGGCGCCGCATCTTCATCCCGTGGTCCGACGTGGACGCCTTTGACGACGGGGGCGCCCGCCTGCGCGTGCGCACGATCGACATCGGGAAGTTCCGGCAGCGGCAGAACGAGATCCTCCTCAAGGCGAACCTGCTCGACAAGCAGATCGTCGACATCGAGGGGCGCAAGGTCATCCGCGTCAACGACGTGAGCCTGGACAACGTCGAGGGGCGGCTCCGCCTGGTCGCGGTGGACGTCGGGGCGGCCGGGCTGCTGCGCCGGCTCGGCGCGGAGCGCGCAGTGCGCCGCCTCGCGAGCCGCCTGAACGCCACGATCCCCGAGCGGTACATCGACTGGGAGGACGTGGACCCGCTCGACTCCACGATCGCCAGCGTCAAGCTCCGCGTCCCCCACGCGAAGCTCGCGGAGCTGCACCCGGCCGACCTCGCCTCGATCATCGAGGACCTCGCCCCGCGCGACCGCGCCGGCGTCCTGGCGGCCCTCGACGACGAGGCGCTCGCCGACGTGGTCGAGGAGATGGAGCCGGAGACACAGGTCGACGTGATGGAGGACCTGACCCCCGAGCGCGCCGCGGACATCCTCGAGGAGATGAGCCCCGACGACGCCGCCGACCTGGTGGCGGACCTGGACCAGGAGACCCGCGACGAGATCCTCGCCCACATGGAGAAGGACGAGGCGGACGAGGTCCAGGAGCTGCTGGGGTACGACGAGGACTCGGCCGGCGGCCTGATGACCACCGAGTTCATCGCGGTCGAGGAGCGCATGACGGCGGGCGAGGCGATCGACCGGCTGCGCGAGCTGGAGCCCGACGCCGAGACCATCTACTACGTCTACGTCCTCGACGAGGACGGCAAGCTCGTAGGCGTGCTCTCGCTGCGCGATCTGATCATCGCCCGGCCCGACGCGCCGATTCACGAGGTGATGATCCGAGAGCCGAAGGCGGTCAACGTCAACGCCGATCAGGACGAGGTTGCCGAGGTCGTCGCGCACTACAACCTGCTGGCAGTGCCGGTCGTGGACGACGATGGCGCGATGATGGGCATCGTCACCGTGGACGACGCCCTCGACACCGTGATCCCGACGGCCTGGAAGAAGCGGCTCCCCCGCGTGTTCAGCCGGCTGGGGTAGGGCGTGGTCGGCTTCCGCGCGCGCGCCAAGGATCCCTCCGAGCGGGGCCGCCGCCGACCGCGCCCGCGCGTCGTCCGGCCGTTCCCGCGGCTCCCCCAATGGCGCGTCCGGCTGATCGCGGCGCTGGCCGTCCTCGGACCCGGCCTGGTGAGCGGCTTCGCCGACAACGACGCCGGCGGCATCACGACGTACTCGCTGGCCGGCGCCAAGTGGGGGTACACCCTGCTGTGGGTGATCCTGGCCAGCCAGATCGTGCTGTTCTTCACCCAGGAGGTCGGCGCACGCCTGGGCCTCGCGACGGGCAAAGGCCTCACCAGTCTCATCCGCGAGCGGTGGGGCGTCCGGTGGACGGTGTTCGCCGCCGTGCTGATGCTGGTCGCCAACCTGGGCTCCATCGTGGCCGAGTTCGCGGGCATCGGGTCAGCGCTGGGCATCTTCGGCGTGCCGCCGCAGGTCAGCGCGGCCGTCGCCGCGTTCGTGGTCGTGGGGTTCATCGCCCTGGGCTCGTACAGCCGCGTCCAGTACCTGTTCGTCGGCGTGGGCGTGCTCGTGTCGGGCGCATACATCTACTCGGCCGTGGCGTCGAACCCCGACTGGGGGACGGCAGCGGTCAACCTCGTCAGGCCGCAGCTGACCTCGTCTCCGGCGTACTGGCTCTCCGTGGTGGGCACGGTGGGCACCACGATCACGCCCTGGGGCCAGGCGTTCATCCAGAGCTACGTCGCGGACAAGGGCCTGCGCCCCGACGATCTCCGGGCAAGCCGCGTAGACGTGTTCGCGGGCGCCCTGATCACGAACGTCATCGCTGGCTTCATCGTCATCGCGTGCGCGGCCACCCTGTACGCCGAGGGCACCCAGATCACCACCGCCGCCGACGCCGCCCACGCCCTCGCGCCGCTCGCTGGCCAGGCTGCCTCGGCGCTGTTCGCCTTCGGCCTGCTCGGCGCCTCGTTCCTGGGCCTCGGCGTCGTCCCGATGTCCAGCGCCTACACCACCTGCGAGGCGTTCGGCTGGGAGACCGGTGTCGACTGGAACTGGCGCGAGGCGCCCGCCTTCTACGGACTGCTGGCGTTCTTCATCGGCTTCGCGGCGCTGTTCGTCATGATCCCGGGGCTGCCCCTGATCCAGGTGATGTTCAGCGCCCAGGTGCTCAACGCGCTCCTGCTCCCCTTCATCCTGATCTTCGTGATGCTCCTCGCCGCGGACCGGGAGCTGATGGGCTCACTGGCCTCGGGTCCGTTCCTGCGGGTGATCGGCTGGGGCTCGACGATCCTGCTGATCGCGCTGTCCCTCATCCTGGTGGCCACGAGCTTCCTGCCCAGCCCCGCCTGACGAGGGGCCCCGGCCGGCTCGGGGACCAGCCAAACCAGCCACAACCGAGGAGCGACCCGTGAGCGACGCCGGCACCGCCCGGTTCGGTTCGCCTCCCCGGGCATGAACGTTGCTCCAGCGTCGGCTGACCGGCGCGGACGCCGGTGGCGAACGCAGGTTGCCCCCGCGTGCGAGCATGGGCGCATGGCGTCCCGCAGGGAAGTACTCCACATCAA
>JAKAMV010000354.1 GCA_021812735.1 Chloroflexota bacterium
TGCGTCTAGTACCAATGGGCCCCCCAGCCGTGCTCGCTGCCCTGCCCCTGGTGCGTGGACGCACCGCCATCCGATCGGCTGGGTCAGCGACCGCACGACCGACCCTTCCACCGACGGCCGCGTGCCCGGTCGGCGCCCACCGGCACGCGGACTATGATGACCCGCGATGGCCAGATCCAGGTCAGAGATACCCGATCCGCCGGCCTGCCCGGTCCTGGGGCTGGCCGGCGATCCTCGCAGCCACTTCACGTTCCCCCACCCCAGCCACCGGTGCTTCGCGGCGGACAGTCCGGCCATGACCGACCACCACCGCCAGTCGGAGCTGTGCCTGACCAGGGCATTCCTGACCTGCGACCGGTTCCGCGCTTCGGTCGATCGGGTCTCGCAGCACGCGGCCGAGTCCGGCCGAGATGGCCCGTCATGGACGCCCGCAGAGGCGGTCCCACCCGACGGGCAGGTATGGCGGCTGCCGCGATGGTACCGGCGGTGATGGCGGTCCCCTCCGCGGAGAGAACGGTCCCGCAGCGATCGAGGAGGCCTCCACCTCAGGAAGGGCCCGTCGGTCGGGTTGACGGCCGCGACAGCCGTGGTCGAAGATTCGGGCTACCGCGTCCCCACCACCGTCGCGCGGAGCGCCCCGCGGTCCCGGGGCAGAAGGAGCGAGGGTCGTGGACCTCCGGCGCCTGATCGCCATCGTCCGGGCCTGGCTGCCGCTGCTGGTCGCAAGCGTGCTGCTGGCGGCCGGCGCGGCGTTCGTCGTGAGCGGGTTCCTGCCCAGGACGTATGAGGCGAAGGCGACGCTTATCGTCGGCCAGTCGCTCTCGGCCGCGAACCCCGACTACACACAGCTGATGGTCTCGCAGCGCCTCTCCACGACCTACGCCACGGTCGCGACGAAGCGCCCGATCCTCGAAGGCGTGATCGAGCAGCTGGATCTCGATGTGACGACGGACATCCTCGCGCAGCAGGTGCGGGCCGACGCTCCACCCGACAGCACCCTGCTGACGATCACTGCCCAGGACGGCGATCCGGACGTGGCCGCGGCGATCGCGAACGCGCTCGCCGACCAACTCGTCGCGGCCTCACCGGCGATCCAGGGCCGCCAGGCCGACGTGCAGAAGTCCATCGACGCCGACCTGCAGGCGACCCAGGAGCAGATCCGCGACACCCAGGCCCGGGTCGAGACGCTGGCGTCGTCGACGTCGCGGACCCCCGAACAGGATGCGGAGATCCAGGCCCTCGAGAGTCGGCTCGTGACTCTGCGCCAGACGTTCGCGACGCTTCTCGGCTTCTCGTCGGGCAGCGCCTCCAACCTGCTGAGCGTCATCGAGCCGGCCGTTCCGCCCGTCGCGCCCGCCTCCCCGCGAACCCTGCTCAACACGATGCTCGCGGCTGTGCTCGCGCTGCTCGTCGTCCTGGGTGTCGTCCTCGCCATCGAGTACTTCGACGAGAGTGTCCGCACGGAGGAGGGGATCCTCGAGCTGACAGGCCTCGGCACGCTCGGCGTCGTCGCGAACATGAAGGGGGACAAGGACCGGCCGGAGATGTACCGGCTCGCCACGCTTCTCTTCCCCCGCTCAGCGGTCGCGGAGGCATACCGGACTCTCCGCACGAACATCGAGTTCGCGTCCGTCGATGACCCGACGCGCACGCTCCTCGTCACGAGCGCGGCGCCGAATGAGGGAAAGACCGTCACAGCCGCCAATCTCGCCGTCGTGTTCGCGCAGGCGGACAGGAAGGTGCTGCTCGTGGATGCAGACCTTCGAAAACCCGGTGTCCATGCCATCTTCGACCTCCCCAACGCGCACGGCCTCACGACGCTCCTGCGGAGCGACGACGTCAGCGTGGACGCCGTGGCGCACGTGACGGAGCTGGCCAACCTCTCGGTCCTCACTTCGGGCCCTCTGCCACCCAACCCGGCCGAGTTGCTCGGCTCGCAGCGCATGCGCCTCGTCGTCGACCGGCTCACGAAGAACGCAGACATGGTCATCTTCGACAGCCCACCCGTGCGTGCGGTCGCCGACGCGAACATCCTCGGCTCATTCCTGGACGGCACCGTCTTCGTGATCGACGCCGGCCGGAGCCGGCGCGGAGCCGTGCGGCGGGCTCGAGAGGCGCTTTCGGCGGCGGACGCGCGTGTGCTGGGGGCTGTCCTGAACCGGGTGCCGGCCAAGACGCGCCCCGCCGACTCCGCCTACGCGGGGTACTACGGCGACGAGGCCGATGGGCGCCCAGCAGCCTCCGGGGGGCCAGGCGGCAGCACCCGCGCGGCAGACGGTACAGCCCGGGGAATCACCCCGTGAGGCAGCGATGGCCCGCGTCATCGTTGACCTCTCGCATGACGCCGACGTTCTCTCCGCCGGGTCCCTGAGCATGCGCCGCGCGCGTCGGCCCGAGCTGCGGGCGCACCGAGTCGATGGCTAGCCTGTCGCCGGGTCGGGACAGGGTCTTCGGGAGGCGGACCACTCCGCTCGTGGCCGCCCTGCTGGTGGCGACGACGGCGGCCTCCGCGATCGCCGTGAGGACGGGCACCCTCGAGACCCTGGTGCTGCTCGTCGCGGCGGGCCTTGCGATGGCGGTGGCGGTCCGGTGGCCGATCAGCCTGTTCTACGTGTACTGCGCCGCCATCCCATTCAACTTCGCGCTTCCTCCAGGCCCGGCCGGGACCGTGGCCCGGATAGCCGGATTGGCGTTCTTCATCGGGTACCTTGCTCTCAAGCCCGATGCGCTCCGGCCGGGCACGATGCCGATCGCCGGGTGGGCGTTCGTCGCCTGGACGCTGGCCTCCTGCCTGTGGGCCGGCAACACTCAGACCGCCTTCGACGCCTGGCTGAGCCTCGTGCAGCTGTTCGCCATCAGCGTCCTCATCGCAAGCATCGTGGCCGCGGATCCCGGGGTCGTCCGGCCCGCCCTCCGGGCATACGCCATCGCGGCTGCTGCTACGGCCGCGATGGGGAGCATCGCGTACCTGCAGAGCCGGACGATCTACCTCGACCGCGCCGTCGCGTTCTCGGGGCAGGACCCGGCGATGTTCGCGAGCATCATCCTGCCGGCCGTCGTCTTCCTGATGTGGGAGGTGCAGTCTCGCGGAACCGGCCTGCCGATCCGGCTCGCGGCGTTGGCTGCGCTCCTCGTCTGCGTCGTCGGGCTGGCGCTCTCGGGAACACGGAGCGGATGGATCGGCATCGCCGCCGCCGTCGTCGCCTGGCTCCTCCTGCAGCGAGAGCGAAGGCAGCTGCTTCCGCTCGCAGTGGTCGGCGCCGGCGCCGCGCTGCTCGCGGTGAGCATCCCGGGCATGGGGGACTTCCTGTTCGGGCGGTTGGAATCGAGCCTCGCGACGGGCGGCTCGGGCCGGACCGACATCTGGGCCGTCGGGCTCTACATGCTGGCCTCGGCTCCGCTGGTCGGTGTCGGGTTCGGTAACTTCTCCCTGTCCTACACGCCCTACGTTGTCGACCAGGCCTCTCGCGGGTTTGACCCCATGTACACCCTGTCGGCCGGTCGTGCCCCGCACAACGTGCTTCTCGGGACCTTCGTCGAGACCGGAGTGGTGGGCGCGCTGCTCCTTGTCGGTCTCTGCGCATCGGCACTCCGACAGTCGAGCGACGCGCCGTTCGCGAACGTGATCCGCGCCACGCTCATCGGGCTCTTCGTCCAGGCGCTCTTCCTGGACATCCTTGGCCAGAAGCAACTGTGGCTCTTCCTCGCCATCGCGCTCGGGCTCGGTGCCGCGCAGCGTGCCGCGGCGGCGGCCGTGGGCGCCCCAGCTCGGATCGCGGGCGCCGCCGCCGGGTCGGGAGTCGTCGTGGGGGTCAGGAGCCACCGAGCTCCCGGCGATGTGCTGCCGACGCCTCGGTGAGGACATCGGCGAGCCGTCCGGCGAGGACCACCCGATCGTACCTGCCCTCCGGATCGGCCGGTCGGCGCGGGGCAGGCAGGCTGAGCAGCCGCTCGACCGCGCGTCCGACCTCCGCCGGATCCGGATCGGCGATGACCCCCCATGAGAGCCCTTCGAGGACCTCGCGGGCGTCTCCGGGTGGGATCATCGCAAGGACCTGCCGGTCCTGCCCGAGGTAGTCGTAGAGCTTGCCGCCGACGAAGAGCCCCATCCCGGGTCCGGCGCCGAGCAGGACCAGGGCCGCGTCGGCGTCGGCCACCGCCGCTGTGGCGACGCGGCGCGGCACGAATCCGGCGAACCTGAGCACTCCCCGGAGGTTCCCGTTCTCGACGAAGCTGTCGGCGACGGCACGGCACGGGTCGGTGACCTCTCCATAGAACACGATCTCGAGGTTCCCGGCCAGGTCGGGCCGGCGCCGGATCAGTCCGTCCACGCCTTCGAGGAACACGCGCAGCTCAGCGTCCCTGTAGAGGGTGCCCGTGTACACGATCCGGAATGGGCTTCCGGGTGTCCTGGCCTTCGTTTCCGCGAGCTGGAGTCGTTCGCTGCGGTCGTACCCGTTCGTGATCGTGACGATCCCGCCGGCTTCCGGGTAGCGCCGCTGGTAAAGGCGCGTCAGCGAAGGCGTCACGCAGACGACCCGGTCGGCGGACCGGACGATCCACCGCTCGACCTTCGTCCGGAGGCGACGGTGCAGCCACGGGAGGGGCGGCGCCAGCGCGTTCCCTACCCATGGGTCGCGGAACTCGGCGACCCATGGGGTGCCCGTGAGCCGCGAGAAGAGGCCGGCGATGAGATGTGACGTCACCGGCGAAGAGGTCGAGAAGACCGCGTCGAACCGCATGTCACCCCCCGAACGGAGCGCGGCCCTCAGGGCGAACGGCAGCCACCCGACCTGGTCGTCGGGGAAGAACAGGAGATGGCGCATCCAGCTCAGCCGCGAGAAGAGCTGACCTTCGGCGGGCAGGCCCACCGAGCGCCTCGTTGGTGCCCCTGTCCCGCGCCGCCGGCGAGGCAGCCACCCGCCGATCGCATCGCGAACGCGGACCGCGATGGGACGTACATGGCCGGCCTCCCACGAGCGCGTTCGGATGACGGCGAGGGCAGCGGGAAGGAGATCCATCGCCTCGGGGTCCTTGAGCTCGAAGGCGCCGGCCTTTGGAGTCAACACCACCGGCGTCCAGCCGTGCTTCGGCAGATGCTGGGCGTGCCGGACGTTCCGAGCCATTGAGACGCCCCCGAGCGGAGGGAAGAAGTACAGGACCATCAGCACCGTCCGCGGTCCCTCAGGCCGCGCGCTTGCCTGATCCGGCACGTCGACAGCAGGTCGCCGGCTCCCGGCTGTCATTTCGGTGCGACTCCGAGTTCGCGCGTCGCGATCGCCGTGGGGCCTTCGCGCGAATCGGGCCTCGACCGTCCGACCCATTCGGCGATCGCGTCCGGGCTCGTGACCCACAGGTCGCTCCGTCCCGACAGCAGGGACAGGATCTCCTGGTAGGCGGTCCCCCAAGCTCGGAACTCGTGATTCGCAGGGAACGACGTCTGGATGTGCCAGTCGATCACGCCCATCCCACCGACCTCGCAGATCCGGTCGACCATCCTCCCCACGGCCTCGACAGCCGCATCGACGTCGCTCGAGAAGTAGAAGAGGTTCCCGTCCATGCAGAAGGTCGGGAGCTGGACCGTCTGCAGGGGGCGACCCAGCGGGGGGTCGAACGGATGGAACGGAAGGGCGACGCTTCGGCGAAACCCAAGGTGATCGTTGAACGCGAGCGACGTGTCATAGGCGAAGCCGGCCGCTTCATGGGATCGGAGTGTCGCCTCCACGTCGCGGCCCATGTGCCAGTAGTGGTGCCGCACCCCGGCGATCCCCCGATCGGCGAGGGCGCTCAACCGAGCCCTCTCGGCAGCCAACCGCGACGCTTCTTCGTGCGCCCGATAGCTGGCATGCAGGCCGATCCCGAAGCGAGCGTCGAGAATCGAGCGGAAGAGACTCCGGAACTCGTGTCGCCCGGCATCGTAGGCGACGTCCAGGGGAGAGCCCAGGCGCGCGTGGAAGGGCACGGTGGCGAAGAAGAACGTTGACCGATACCCACGTTCGGCCTCGGACTCCATGATCTGGTCAAACAACCAGTAGTCCCGGGGGTTGCGATCTCGAGCGCGTCGACCAGTGAGCTCGATCGTCCGTCGGAGGTACGTCCGAGGCCCGCCGCGCAACCGCCATGGCCGGACCGCGCTCTGGAGGAGGGCGTAGCGATCGGGCAGATCAACGTCGTGCGACAGGCCGATCGCGGCGCTTCGGCCGTCCGGCCACCGGGCCCGACCCGATACTCCAAGGCGGTCGCGAAGAACCCGGCCGACGAACTCGACATAGCGATCGACGACCGGGATGTCGCCGAAACCCGCGCGGGCAGGGGCGCTCGCCGCGAATTTCAGGCGATCGTGCGCGTCGTAGGCACTTGGATCGAGGTCGCGATGGACTTCATCGCGCAGGAACGCGCCGATCGCGCCGATCACGTCGAAGGCGATCTCGCCGCCGACCGACGCGGGTTCCACCTCTCCTCCCAGCAGCTCCGTCCAGAACGGATCTCCTGGGCTTCTGTGGATCAGCACTCCGTTCGGCCGGACCGCCTGGGGGCGTCCATACACCAGATGGGGCCTCTCCCAGAGCGCAGGCGGCACGCCCCGTTCCGCAGGGATCCCCAGGTTCTCAAGAACGAACGCGAGAACAGCCTCGGAGGGAGGATCCGGCTGCTCGACGTGGTACAGGAGCTCGGCCATCGTCTCGGCGCCAACCCCTTGTGATCAGTTCAACAGCCCTGCAGTGCGCAGCGATGGCGCTGGTGCCGTCTCGACGGCTCGGCACACGGTGCGGACCGCTGAGACGGTGAAGCCGGCGACGACCAGCGCGGATCCTTGGGCGCGAGCCCCCGGTCCGAAGCCCGGACCTGCCCCTGTCAGCCGGCTCGCCCGACTATCATCCCTGCAGCGCGAGCGGCCGCGCCGATCGTGCGGCGGGACATTCGGGCGCCGGGCGCGCATCCGGACGGCCGCACCGAGCGAACGGAGATGCTCACGCCGGATACGCGTGCCTCCCTGCCGCTGACTGGACCAAGGTACATCGCCCCATGACGCGCCTGCTCAGGACCGGCACCTTCTCGGACAGGGTCGCGATCCTCATGGTCGCACAGATCGTCACTGTGGCGATCAGCGTCTTCAACTCGTTCTTCTTCGCGAAGCTCCTCGGGCCGGCAGGCAAGGGCGACTACTACCTTCTCGTGCTGGTACCGACGACCATCATGGTCCTGATCCAGTTCGGCCTGGCCCGGGCCCTCGGCTTCTACACAGCTCGCGGACACACGCAAGGGATCGTCGCGCGGGCGCTCGTGCTGGCCGCCGCGATCTCCGGCTCGGCGTTCGTGCTCGCCGTCGCAGCGCTGCCCATCCTGGAGGACACGATCATGCGTGGGCTGCAGCCCGCCCAGATCGTCCTCAGCCTGTGCGCGATCCCGCTCCTGCTCACGGCGACCTTCGCGACGGCGATCGTGATCGGCCGCCAGGCCGTCCGCTGGTACGCGACGGTCAACATCGTCCAGGCCGTCAGCGCGACGTGCCTCCTGGCGATCCTCGTGGGGATCGTCGGCCTCGGCGTGAACGGGGCCGTCACCGCCTTCCTCCTCACATCCCTCATCGCCATGGTCGGGCTCATCCTGGGGGCAAAGCGGGTGTGCGCGACCGTGTCGGATCCTGGCTCGGTGACCTACCGGCAGCTCTTTCGGTACGGGCTGCCTCTGTACCCGGGCAGCATCACGACCTTCTTCTCGAGTCGGATCGACGTCTTCCTGTTGGCCGCTCTCCTGGCCGAACCGTCCGCGCCACTCGGCTGGTACAGCATGGCGGTGTCGGGGGCGGAGATGGTGTTCCTCTTCCCGGAAGCCGTGTCCACTGTCTTCTTCCCGCACGTCGCGGCATCGTCGCGGAACGACTCCGACCGCCAGGTCACGATGGTCTCGAGGGTCACTCTCTCGCTGACGGCGACCGGTGCCCTCCTCGTTGCTCCCGTCGTCACCGCGCTGATCACGATGCTGCTGCCCGCCTTCGGCCCCGCTCTGCCTGCCCTCTATCTGCTCCTGCCCGGGGTGGTCTCCTTCAGCGTCGCCAAGGTCGTCACCGACTACATCTCCGGGCTCGGCAAGACAGGCGTGACCTCAGCGATCTACGTTGGCGCTTTCGCAGTCAACGTTGCAGTCAACCTGGTGCTCATCCCACGTTTCGGGATCGTCGGGGCCGCGGCCGCGTCGCTGGTCTCCTACTCGACGGCCGCCCTTGCGGCGACCGCGATCGCGGCACGTCTTGCCGACGCATCGGTGCTCGACTTCTGGCTGCCCACCAGAAGCGACATCGACCTCGCCTTCGCGGCGCTGCGTGCGCTGTGGCGCCGCGTCACGGGCGGCCGGTGACTGCTACCCGCGAGCGCGACTGCCGATGGCTCGCTCGACGACCCCCAACCGCTCGCGCGCTCGGACGGCCCATGAATGCCGCTGGACCACGGCCTCGCGTCCCAGCCGGCCCATCTCGGATGCCAAGTCGGGTTCGTCGATGATCCGCCGTAGAGCGCCTGCCAGGGCCGCCGGGTCGCCCGGCTCTACCACGAGGCCGCACTTCTCGGAGGTCACCAGGTCGGCCAGGCCCGCGGTGTCCGACACGATCACGGGCGTCCCGCAGGCCATCGACTCGTAGACCTTGAGGGGCGAAAGGCCCGTAGCCGCGCGGGCGGGTTCGAACATGGGCACGATCGATGCGACGGCCCCGGCCACCACGCCGGCCACCTCGCCGTACGGCAGCCTCCCCAGGTAGATGACCCGCCCGTCGTTCGCGGCGACCCCCTCGACGTCCGCGCGGAGCGCTCCGTCACCGACGAAGACGAGCGAGAGCTCCGGAGGCCAACCGGGCGTGTCGCGGGCGTCGATGATTGGCGTGTCGTTCGCCTCGACTTGCAGGCGGAATTCGGCGAGCGAAAGTGCAGGGTGGGCGATGCCGCCC
>JAKAMV010000355.1 GCA_021812735.1 Chloroflexota bacterium
CAGGAGAGCCTCCGCCTCGTCCACTAGGGCGTCCAGCTTGACCATCCGCCGGTGCTCATAGAGCACGCGCGTGGTGGAGAGCCCCTCCCCGAGGTTGCCCAGCGAGATGGCGTCCCAGGCCGCCGCGACGGGCAGTCTCGTGGCGGTGATCAGGCAGCGACGCAGGAGGCGGGTCACGGCGTCCCTCGCGGCTTCCCGGCGCTGAACCGCTCGACGTAGATGGCCTCGCTCTTGTCCACGATCGCGCGCCCCTCTGGCGTGGACCCGTCCACCGCTTCGACCTCGGGCGGCTTGTTCGCCATCCCGCGTGCCCACGCCGCGGGCTCCTTGTCGCCGTGGCCCTCGAACGCCTGCGCGACAGTCACCCAGGCCGCCGCCCAGCCGCTGCGGAAGCCGGCCAGCATGGTCGCCTTGATGTGCTCCACGGTAATCGCGCCGGCCTCGGTCCCCTTCGCCTCGGCGTCGAGGATCGCCTGGGCCCTCCTCGCCATGTCCCCGAGCGATGGCGCGGCGTCCTGCTCGCCGTCGAGCAGGATCACGTCGAGGAGCAGGCGGCGCAGATCGGGGGTCACGGCGCCTCCTCCTTGTCGCCCGCCTCGGGCTCGCGCTCCTCGGCCTGCGGCGCCGGCCGCCCGATCTTCGCGGCGAGCTTGGCCTTGACGCCTACCGCGCGCCCGATGGTCGAGCCGATCACCTCGCCGACCACGGAAGGGGCATCGCCGACCTCCGACGACTCGTCGATGGAGATCGCCTCCGCGAGCTCGATGGAGAGCGGGAGGTACTTGCAGATCCGGCGCACCACGGTCTTGCGCGCCATCTCGGCGTAGTCGTTCACCCACGGTCCGCTGCCCGACATCTTCGACCGCCCACGGATCGCGTCCACTTCGGCGCGGGTCATCACCTCGATCTGCCGTCCGCCGTCCCGCAGGATGGCGATGGCGTAGACGGCGACGACGTCGCCCGGGGATCCCGTCATGGCCGGCTCGTGCGAGAGCGCCGGGTCCAGCCCGTAGCGGCAGGTGAAGTGGTCGCGCTCGCGGACGACGTGCGCCTCGATCGACAGGATCTGGCCCGACCGTCGCGCGAGACTGATCAGCCCGCGGTAGCCGATGATCAGGGAGCACTCGCCTTTGAAGGGAACGAGGTACGCCTCCCCGAGCGCGCTCCCGGGCTCCAGGCCCACCTGTGCGGCCTGCATGACGCTCGCGAGCAGACTGGAGGGCGAGCACTCGAGGAGCGCGGGAGTCCGGCCGGCCGCCGCCAGGACCACCCTGATTAGCCGGTCCGGCGTGAGGTGCTTGGGGATGACCTCGGCCAGGCGGTCGCGGGACCGGTCGAGCAGATCGCGGACGGTGGCGATGGACATGGACTGCTGGATCTGGGCGCTCATGTGCTCTCCTTGGCGAGCCGGAGCTGGCGAGCCCCCGGCGTGGTGGTGGTGTGCTGCGCGATGACCTCCCTGGTGGCGGCCGAGGCGTGCGCGACGCCCTCCCAATCGACTCGCGCGGAGGGGCGATTGCTGCGCCAGGTCGCGAGGCCGGCGATCCCGTCGCTGTCACCGATGGCGGTCTTGAGGGCCGCGACGGCTTCCGCCTCGGCGCGCTCGGCCACCTTGAGCGCGGCCTTCGCGTTGCGGACCGCATCGACCAGCGCGCGTCGCTCGGGCGTGGCTTCGAGCGCCGGTCCGACGCTCGCCGGGTAGCGACGCCGCAGGTAGCGGTCGTAGGCCTCGCTCCCGTCCACGGGGCACGGCAGGCCCTGAACGACATGGTCTGACCACCAACGCTCGGTGAACTCGACGATCTGCGCGCCCATCTCGCGGTCGCGGACGATCGGGTACTCGCGGTACTGGTTGCCCCCGATCAGGGGGACGAGCCAGCCCTCGTCGAGGTCGAGCACCTCGAGCTGCGCCTGGACTTGGGTGAGGTACGCCTCCGGGATCGCGTCCTCCTGGTCCCCGAACTCCTTGGAGCGGTACGCGGAGACCGCCTTGATCTCCAGCACCCCGAGCCATGTCGCGCGCGCTCGGTGGCCCGCGGGGACGATCACTCGGTCCGCGCTCGCGAGGAGGGCCTTGCAGGACCGATGGCGCAGCGTCGGCGGCGTGAAGATCGCGAGCTCGGCCCCGGCCTCGCGACGACGATCGATCCACTCGTCCGCGATCGGTCGCTCGAGGCGCTGGCCCCAGCGGGTGTATTCGTTGCCGGCGAAAGGCGGGAGTTCGCCGCGCTTGACGGCGGCCAGCTCGGCGGCCGACTGGAAAGGCGAGAGCCCGAGGGCGACGGGCACCTCGGAGGCACCAAGGCCGGTGGCGCGGAGCGCCTGGCTTGCGCGGGACAGAGAGGGGATGGTCATGCGATGCCTCTTTCGGTGAGCACGGCCTCAACGACGGGCCATGGGATCTGGGTGCGGACGCAGTCAGCCACGGCGGCCATATAGGCGGTGCGGACAAGGCCCCTAGCGAGAGCGTCCGCGGCGCCGGCGAAAAGGACGGCGAGGGCGGGGTCCGCAGAGGCAACATCGGCGGCAGCGGCGACGGCATCGACGGCAGCGGAGTCCCGGAAGGCGGCAAGGGCGGCGTACTGGGCCGCTGCCGAGGCGGCCATGGCGGACGGGTTGGACCGGGTGGACGCGCGGAGGGCGACCCAGGCAGCGTAGGCCGCCTGTTCGGATCCGCCCACCGAATCCACCGTCACCCCCTCTTCACCCCTCGCCCACGCCTCGGCAGCCTCGATCGCGAGTCGCGGCCGGTCCTCGCCCTGCGGGATGTACCCAAGCGCCGGCCGGACCGCGGCGCATGTGGCTCCGACCACCAGGCGCCGATCGACGCCAGCCCAGGAGGCCAGCCAGAGCAGGATGTCGCCCCGGAGACAGCCGGCCCACATGGCGGCGGGATCCCCGGGGACAGCCGAGAGGGCCTCCGCCGCCCGATGGCCGCCGGCGAGGATGGAGCGCCGCAGGGCGTCGAGGAACTGGTCGCGGGTGATCGCGCTCACCGGAGCACCGCCACAGCCTGCTCGACCGCCGCGAGGATCTGGTTACGCTCGATCTCTGGCCGCGTCGCCCACCCGTCGAGGGCGCGCTCGGAGGCGACCTGGAGGACGCATGCCGCGCAGCACCAGTCCCCCTCCAGGCGCACCCCCTCGTCCTCTGCCATGGGGCGCTCGCATGCGCCGCACGACTCCTCGGTCCCTGGCCCCTCCGCCTCGGCCTCGCGGGCGTACTCGTAGGATTCGTGGGTGCGGCGTTCCGACGGCGACAGGTGCATGGCGACTTCCTCCGGGTGGTATTGGACGTGTCCGACGGACATCACGGCATCCTTCGGCCCGAGGCGATCCAGGCCGCCATCGCGCGTCGATTGCACCGCTCCAGAGCGTCCGCGAGGCGCTCGATTTTGGACGAGTCGCCGGCCCAGGTGCGGACGTGGCAGAGCTGCGCCTCGCCAACCGTGATCTCGCGCGAGACGCGCGGCGGGGGGGAGCCGCCCTCTGCCGAATCGTTGACGGGCGGCGTCACGAGAGCCTCTCGGCACCGTCGAGGATCCAGGCGATCGGAATCTGCTCACGGATGACGTTGGCGGACGCCGCAAGGGACGCGGCCTGAGCCCGGCGACCCTCGGCTAGCGCCTCTTGGGGCGAGCGCCCGGCTCGCAGGGCAAGGTGCTCTTCCCGCTCAAACTCAGCGCAGGCCACATGCCCGACCGCCACGCTAGGACGGGTGAGCATCAAGCGGATCGCCTCGCGATGATGGCTGGCGGCGCCGGTGCCCACATAGGACCCAGCGACCTCGTCGATCGCGCTGGCCGCCATATCGTAGGTGGCCTTTTTGTTGTGCCACGCGAGCGCGACATCCATGGCGTGCGCGGCTCGTTGTTCGCGAGGATAGGCGTACGCCAGGATGGGGCGCATACACTCGACCACGGCTGGGACCAAGTCCTCTCGGATGATCCCAACGGACTCCGCGAACCCGAGGAGGCGATCCCCGCGGTCGCAGCGATACCACGCCTCCTCGATCAGGACGTTGCGCATCCAGATATTGAAGGCCTCTTGCGGCGGCCTGCCATGCAGCAACTGCGTCAGCCCGGCGATCGATCCCGCTTCGGTCATGGCTCACTCTCCCGTGAGCACCTATGGCACGCGCGCCACGGGGTGTCAAGCCCACGATGGCGTGCGCCTCGACGGGGGCGATGTTGACAGCGCGCGCGCCGGGTGGTAGCACCGACACATGCCCACCAAAAGGAAGACGCTCTCCCTCGGTGACCGGGTCCGCGCGCTCCGCGAGGCCAGCGGTCTGACCCAGTCCGTCGTTGCTGCCCGCGCCGGATACCAGCGCGAGGATCTGTCGCGCCTGGAGACAGGCTCGCGGACCGTGAACCCGACGCTCCGGCGGGTCCTGGGGCTCGCCGCCGCCCTCGGGGTCACGGCGAGCGAGCTTCTCGAAGGGGTCGGACCGCAGGGGAGGTAGCCGTGGTCTCCTGGGAGTTGCTCCTCGGGGACTGTTTGGAGGGGATGGCGGCGCTCCCTGACGGCAGCGTCGATCACGTCATCACCGACCCGCCGTACTCTGAGGCGGTCCACTCGGGCCGGGATGCCCATCGGGGCCTCTCGGGGGGCAGATTGGTTTCGGTCCCATCTTTCGGATTCGCCCACCTGTCCGATGCTGTGCGAGAGGAGGCCGCTCGGCAGTTCGCGCGCCTCGCGCGACGGTGGGTGATCATCTTCTCTGACGCCGAGTCCACGCACCTCTGGCGGGACTCATGCGAGGCGGCCGGGCTCCAATTCAAGAGGACCGGGGTCTGGGACAAAATCGTAGTCATGCCGCAGATCTCCGGCGACCGCCCCGGCGTCGCCGTGGAGATGATCAACATCTTCCACGCCCCGTGCGCCGGCAAGAGTCGTTGGAACGGGGGCGGGCGGCCAGGGATCTGGCGTTGCTCTCCGCAGGACGCCGCGCAAGGGGCCAAGCGCGTTCACCCAACGCAGAAGCCGGACGGGCTGATGGGCGCGCTCGTCGCTGATTTCACCGACCGTGGCGACCTCGTCCTCGACCCGTTCGGCGGAAGTGGCGCGACGGGGGTCGCCGCGATCCGCGCCGGGCGCCGGTTCATCGGCTGGGAGCGCGATCCTGTGTTTCACGCCGCGGCGGTCGCGAGACTCCGCGCGGCACGCGAGCAGCTCTCCCTCTTCGCTCAACCGGAAGCGCCATGACCTGGGATGACGAGAGGTATGTGCGGCTCTACACCAGGGACACCCCGGAATGGCTGTGCCTGTCGTTCCTGGCGCAGGGGCTCTTCTGCCTCCTGCTGCGCAAAGTTGATCGCGCTGGCGTCCTCCCTCTCGGCCGTCTCGGGCGCCGCGGCGCGGTGGTCGCGATCGGCCATCCGGGCGAGTGGACCCGACTCGAGCCCGCGCTCGACGAGCTCCTCGCCGACGGCTGCATCCGCATCGAGGGCGAGGCCCTCGTCATCCCCAATTTTCTGGACGCTCAGGAGGCCCAGGCGAGCGACCGCGCGAGGGCGAAGAAGGCCCGCGAGCGTCGCCGGGACCTCGCGCGGGCGGGGCGCATCGACGCCGCCAGCACCCCCTCAAGCCCCGTCGGGGGCCAGTCACAAGACGTGACGGAGGATACCGAAAAACACGACACGCGTGACGGTACCGTCACGCCGCGTGACGCATCCATCACGACCCGTGACCAAACCGTCACGCCTAGCCTAGCCGTACCGTGCCGTACCGAACCAAACACACACAAAGGCGCGCGCGCAGTTCAGTCTCCGCGCGAGGCCGGGGCCGCTGCGAGGCTCGAGATCCTTGGGGCCGCCGAGACCTACGCCCTCCGGTATCCGGCCACAGCGGCCCTCCTGGAGGCCCTCCGGGCCCTCGGGGTGACGGGGGCGTGGTCCCGGGATGCAGTCGCCCGCGGCGCCGTCGAGGCGGCCATCGGGGAGCAGTCCGTCGCGGCCGTCGCCGCTCGAGCGGCCGAGGCGATCCGGGCCTCCGCGAAACCGTGGCTCGGGATGCACCTCGACGCGATCCGCGGGTCCGGTCGCCCCGGGTCGAGAACCCCGGTGGTCCCGTCAGGCCAGTACGACGATCCAGGCAACGCCGGGATCCTGTGAGGGAGGGAGAAGCCATGCGCACCATCGCTGAGATCGTCGCGTCAGCCCGGACCATCGGGGAGACGCCGGAGTACCAGGAGCACGCCGCCCGGCTGCGCGAACTGCACGCCGCGTCGCTCGAGCGGGATCGCGAGCGCGACTTCACGGATCGCTGCCGGCGCGCTCGCATCCCCCGGAGGCTCCTGCCGCTCCTCCGGGAGCCGCTCGAGACGCCCGCCCTGATCGCGGTCCGGGACTGGCTGGGCGCGCCGGCGGCCCATTGGTGCCTGGTGAGCTACGGCGACCGCGGGACCGGCAAGACGTTCGCGGCGGCCTGGGGCGCGTGGGTGATGCGCGGCGCCTACGTCGATGCCCAGGAACTCGTCGCGCTCTCGACGTTCGACGCGTCGGCCTGGTCCGACCTCGCGATGGCGCCCTACTTGGCGATCGATGAGTGGGGCTGCGAGAGGGGCAATCCGTCGTCGGACGCCGCGATCTACGCCCTACTGGATCGCCGCTACCGCGATGGCCGCCGGACCCTGCTCGCGACCAACCTCGGACCCCGCGAGTTCGCCGCCGCCCTTCCCGAGGCGTACCGCGACAGGCTCCTCGACCGGATCCGGCCGGCGTCCGGGTCGGCCGCGGCGCCCGCCCTCGGCGTCTCCCTCCGTCGGTCCGCGAGCACGCCATGAGCGCCGAGGTCCAGGACCAACTGAGTCTGCTGGAGTGGCGGCCGCCGACTGCGTCGCCCGGCGCCAGCGAGCAGTCGATGCAACTCGCCCGCGTCGAGAGCGAGATCGGGGAGTCCGTCCTCGACTGGTGCCGCGAGCGCCTCGCCGCCGGCACGCCTCGGTTCCACGGCGCCGACCTGGCAGAGCACGTCAAGCGATCTTTCGGCGGTGGCTCGCCGGACTCAGCATCGCGTATCCTGCGTCGCCTCCGTGGCGGCGGCCACGTCGCCTACCGGGTGATCAAGCGCAGCGAGTCGCTCTACGAACTGGACCGTGTTGGGTCCGCCACGGGGTTTCGGTGATGCGGCACGACGACACCATGGCTCGACTGCGGGCCGCGCTCGATCGGATCCGTGCTCGGGCGCATCGGCAGCCGATCCCGGATTCCGGGTCCCCGGCGCATCCGGCGCCCACGACAACAACTCCCCCGCCAAAGCCCTGGTGCGAGACCGACCGGGAGCCAGGAGAAGAGGGATGACGAAGTTCCACGCCAACCCAACGGAGACCGACATGACCGCTTCGATCACGCGCGAGCAGTTCTTGGGCGCCCTCCTGGGCCTCGACTCATACTGGGGCCGCAAGGTGGCCGAGTCGCTCGCCTCCCTTCCCGGCACGCCCGCCGAGGAATGGGCTGCGTGCCGGCGAGGCGACGTTCTGCTGGCAGCCGCTGCTCAGGTGGGAGTCGATCGGAGAACGATCGCCCTGGCGGCCTGTGCCGCGGCCCGTCCCGCGCTTGGGTGCATGTCGGCAAAAGAGAACCAGCCGCGACTCGCGATCGAGGCTGCCGAGGCGTGGGCGCGACGCGAGAAGGGGGCGACGCTGAGGCGCGCGCGGATGGCCGCTGGTCGATCTGCGCGATTCGGCGGCAGCGGCCCGCACGCCATCTTCGCCGCTGCCTCTGCTGCCGCTCACGCCGCTCGGGCTGCCTTTGCCGCGGCTGGCGCGCCGCACGCTGCCTTCGCCGCCTCTTGCGCGGCCGATGCGCTTGCCTACGGGGCCTACGACCACCTCGTCTCCGTCCGTCGTCAAACCCTCGCCGCCTCGGCCGACGTCGTTCGCCAGCACATCCCCTGGTCGGTCGTCGAGGCGGCGCTCGCCAAGCGGCGGTCCGCATGATCGACCCCGCCCGCCTCGCCCGCCAGCGCGCCGCGGCCGCACTTCGCGTCTCGGGTAAGGAGCGCGCGGTGCGCGATCGGTGCGTGACCTGCAACCGCTTCGTTGGGCGCCAAGCCCGCCGCTGCGGGTCCTGCCTGCGCGCGCTCTCGCCGGCCGGACTGCGTCACGCGACGCTCTCGGAGCTGCTCGATCTTCGCCGCGCCATCGAGGTCGAGACGGCGCGGCGCGAAGCGTCCACCCGGAGGGCCGGATGAAGGGCGCGATCACCGTCACCATCCCTGGCCGGCCGGTCCCGAAGGACCGCCCGCGCGTGGTCCGGGGCAACACGTACACGCCGGCTGCGACCGTTGCCGCCGAGCACAGGATCGCGCTTCTAGCCCGCGCAGCCGGCGCGAGGCCGATCGAGTGCCCCGTCGCCGTCCGCGCGGAGTTCGTCTTCAAGGACGGCCGCGCTCGCGCCGACATCGACAACCTGGCGAAGCTGGTGCTCGACGCGCTCAACGGTGTCGCCTTCAAGGACGACCGCCAGGTGGTCAGCCTGGAGGCGACGATCTACCGAGGCCAGAAGGATCTCTCCGTTGTGACGATCACCCCCATCGCAGAGGAGCTTCTATGGAAGACCTGATCCCACTGCTCCCGTTGTTCTTCGCCGGCTTCACGGTCGGCGCGTGGTGCGTCATCGTGGTCCGCGCCGCCCGGGACGAGGCCAGGACGAACCGCTACCTCCGCGAGAGCGACTACGACCCGCTCACCTGGGCCAAGCGCGAGTTCCCGTCGCGGGCGAGCGAGACGCTGCCCGAGGACAAGGTGATCCGCTCGATTCCGTGGAGGGGCGCGAAGTGACCACCATCGATGCCCTCGGCGAGGCCCTGCCGCGCGAGATGGCCCGCGTTCGCGATGTCGTGTTGCCGCACTACCTGCTGATGGCGGATCGCCCCAGGGCTTCCGATGCCGCCTTTATGCGTGAGGTCGCCTT
>JAKAMV010000356.1 GCA_021812735.1 Chloroflexota bacterium
GTCCTCAAGCGTGTGGATGCCCTTCGGGTTGCCGGCCGGCACGAGCAGGCCCTGGCCGACCTTGAGGTAGTCCACGAAGTCGACTTCCTTCTGGCGGTCGGCGGTGTCGTTCATGCCCGAGATGATGAGGTCGCACTTCTTGGCCTTGAGCGACAGGATGATCGAGTCGAACGAGGTGTTGTCCACCTGGTTGGTCACGCCCCACACCTGCGCGATGTGGGCAGCGATGTCGATGTCCGAGCCCTGGGCGGTCTTGCCGTCCGCAGCGTAGAACTCCTCGGGCGCGTAGCTGATGTCTGAGCACCAGACCAGCTTGCCCGCGGCCTTGATGCGGTCCGGCGCCACGACTGCGGCGGCGGACGGCGAGGCGGCGGACGCAGACGCGGACGGGGCCGTGCTCGCCGAGGCGGCGGCGGACGGGGATGCGACCGCGGACGCCGATGCTGCGACACTCGGCGCGACGCTGGCGGGGGCCGAGGTCGCGGCAGAGCCGCCGGTGCACGCACCGGCGAACAGGGCGACGGCGCCGGCCAAGGCCAGCGCGCGGGTCGAAGTCAAGCGCATCGATTGCCTCCTGAGGCCCGCGGCACGAGGCGGGCCGACGTGGTTGGGACGCCGCAGCGTACACCCGAAGGCACGAGGGATTCGAGGCGAAGCGGTTGCGGCAACGTTCCGCGACGCGCATGTTCGCAGCCGAGGCCGCCGCTCGGCACGTATCTCGCACGGCGGTCCGGCTCGCGCCGGCCGGTATGCTCGGCCCGCAGGAGGTTGCGCATGCGCGCGTTCGTCACGGGGGCAACCGGCTTCGTCGGCAGCAACATCGCCCGCGTCTTCGGGGAGCGCCACGGCGCGCAGCTGTGCACTCCTGTCCATCGCGTCCGGCCGTCGGGACCCTTCGCCGACGCGCCCGTGGTGGACCTGACGGAGGCCGAAGCGGTCAGGGCCGCCGTCCTCGACTTCGCGCCGGATGTCATCGTCCACGGCGGATCGCCGACCGGGGGCTCGACGGCATCTTCCACTGCTGCGGCGCGGAGGCGATCGGCCGGCGCGACCTGGCGCTGGCGACGGCCCGCGCGCGGGGCCTCGACGCATCTCTGATCCGCACCGGGCCGCCGGAGGGGGAGCAGCTCGGCGGCGCGCCCATCCCGTACGACACGGGCCTCGCGTGCGCGGCGACGGCGCAGGCGCTGGACCTCGCGGCGCCGTCGGTCGCGGAGCAGCTGTGGCGGATGCGGCTCCAGCTCGAGACCGGGCAGCTGGTGTAGGCAGTTGGTGTAGCGGGGGAGACCTGCGCGCTCGACGAGACCCGGGCCACTCTGGCAGCCCCGGCGACTGGCCGAGATCCGGGCCACTCTGGCAGCCCCGGCGACTGGCCGAGATCCGGGCCACTCTGGCAGCCCCGGCGACTGGCCGAGATCCGCGCCGCCATCCGAGAGGCTCAAGGCAGTCGGGCGGCCGGACAGGGGGCAGCCGGAGGGCACCAGGCCGCGACGCGCCGCCCGTGAAGCGCACGTGAAGCGGACCTTGACGGCGCGTGATCCCCGATCCTATCCTGCATCGCTCGAAACGGTTGCCTGAACGCGAACGGAGGTGCAGGTCGCATGGCCACAGCCCGAGACGTGGCTCGTCGGGCCGGGGTGTCGACCAGCACCGTCTCGCATGTCTTCAACGGCACGCGAGGCGTCTCGAAGAAGCTCCGGGACCGCGTTCTGGCCGCGAGCGACGAGCTGGGCTTCGAGCCCAACATCGTCGCCCGGACCCTCAAGACCAACCAGTCGCGCACCCTCGGCTTCGTCGTCCCCGACGTCAACGCGTTCTACATCGACGTGCTGCGCGGAGTGGAGGACGTGGCAGGCGCTGCCGGCTACGCGGTGATGTTCTGCCATACCCATGACGACCCGACGCAGGAGCAGAATTACCTTCGCCTCCTGCGAGCGCGCCGGGCCGACGGGATCATCCTGAGCCCCGCTGGCACCTATCACGACGAGTTGGACCGACTCAGCCGCAGCGCCTACCCCCTGGTCCTGTTCGACTGCTCGGTGCCTGGCCTCAGTGCCGACCTGGTGGCCGTCGACAACGAGCCGGCGGCACACATGGCGGTCGCCCACCTGATCGAGAAGGGTCACCGTCGGATCGGCATGGTTTCAGGTGACTACGTGTTCAGCTCCAGTGAGCGCCGCGTGCGCGGTTATCGCCGGGCGCTGGAGGAGGCCGGGATCCCCTTCGACGAGTCGCTGGTGGTGTCCGGTGCCTCGAGGGCCGACCTGAGCCGCAGGGCCGTGCTCGAGCTCATGTCCCGGAGCCCGCGACCCACCGCGCTGTTCGTGGGCAACAACCAGATGACGGCGGGGGCGATGATCGCCCTCCAGGAACTTGGCCTCGCGGTGCCCGATGACGTCGCGTACGTGGGGTTCGACGACGTGGACTGGGCGTCGTTCCTGCGCCCGCAGATGACGATGGTCGCCCAGCCGACCTACGAGATCGGTCGCACCGCCACGCAGATGGTGATCGACCGGATCGAGGGTGACCCCGACCGGCCTGCCCGCCGGGTGTCGCTGGAAGCGAAGCTGATGGTCCGCGAATCGTCGGGCGGCGGCGTGTCGCTGGCGCCAGCCTCCCTCGCACAGACACAGGACAGGACGTCATCGCGCCGTCTGCCAAGCGAGCGGGTAGTGCTGGCCGAGGCCGCGCGACGGCCCCGGGTTCGTGCGGCAGGTCCGGTGAGGGCTCGTCAACAGCCCATGTAGATGGCAGCTGCGCACGCCCAGTCAGTGCGGCGGGAGTCTCCCGCTGACCGCCTCTGCTTGACATCGTCTGCCGCCGTTCGCTATCGTTTGCGAAACGGTTGCGCACCGTTGTTGAGTTATCTCCGCGCAGCACCGTCCTGGACGCCCGCGCTCCTCCACGGTCAGTCCCGGATCGACACCTTTGGGGGCTGGATCGTGCACAACGATCGGGCCCCCAAAGCGTGGCGTCCCGACCTCTTGGCCGTGCGGCTCTTCGAGCGGCGCCTGCCGGCAGGCGCCGCCAGAGGTGCACTTCCCGTCGCGTCTGGACGTGCCAAACCGTGTGAAGCGAAACGATTGACATCCCTGCGCGGTCCGGCCGCCAGGCGGAAGAGTGGATGGTGGCTCCTTTGACTAGCCTGACGACGGCCCAGCGGCGTGCCTATCAGCAGCTGTGCGATGCAAGCGGACGGATGCTCGTGGTCGCGATGGACCAGCGCGGCTCGATGCGCACTCTGATCGAATCCCCTGATCGACCGGTGAACGACAGCGACCTCGTTGCCTCGAAGCTCGACCTCGTCCGCTACCTTGGCAATCGAGCGCCCGGCGTGCTCCTCGACCCCGAGTTCGCCGTTCCGCAAGTCGTCGACGAGGGGATCCTCGCCCGCGACTGCGCGCTGATGGTCGGCATGGACCAGACCGGGTACGCAACTGGCGACCACGGCCTGCGGGTCAGCCGCGTGGTTGACGGTATCAACGCCCGCCGTGTCCGGGAGCTCGGTGGCACCGCAGGCAAGATGAACCTGTACCTGCGACCCGACGTCGAGGGCGTGGACTCGGCCACTGCCCGGCTGATGCGCAGCGTCATCGAGGATTTCGAGCGCGAGGATGCCCTCGTGGTCATCGAGATCCTGACCTACGCTCTTCCCGATGAAGACCGTGACGAGTTCGAGGCGAAGTCCGGCGACCTTGTCCTCGGAGCAGCGGTGCTGGCGCGCGAGTGTGGCGCGAAGGTGCTCAAGCTCCAGTATCCGGGCTCCGCGGAGGGCTGCCGCGCCGTGACCGAGGCGCTCGGTGACATCCCGTGGGCCGTGCTCTCGGCCGGTGTTGACCACACCACGTTCCTGGGCCGGCTCGAGATTGCGCTCGCGAACGGCGCACAGGGTGCGATCGCGGGCCGTTCCCTGTGGAAGGACTGCCTTTCCACTGACCGCGCCGAGCAGCGCCGCCGACTCGAGGAGCTCGCGTATCCGCGGTTGCAGGAGCTTCAGGCGCAGTTCGCGGCAGCGGTGGTCTAGGGCGGCGAGGGTGGACCCTGTCGCACCGACGCTGTCGGCGGTTCCGGGCCCCAGTCGGAGGGCCATTGGTGTCGACCTCGGGGGCACGAACGCCCGGGTCGCCATCGTTGACGACCGTGGGCAGGTTTCGCGACTGACTCGGGTCAGGACCGATTCCCGACCGACGGTCGTTGACCTCATCCTCGATCTCGTCGCGGAGGTTCGTGAGTCGGGTACCACCGATCTGGGGGTCGGCGTCCCGGGTCAGGTCAGCGGAGACGGCCAGCGCGTGATGTCGGCTGGCTTCCTCAACCTGGCGGGCACTGACCTTGCCGGGAAGCTCGCGGAGCGGACGGGCCTGCGGGTGGTGCTCGATAACGACGGTCGGGCAGCGCTCACGGCGGAGCTAGCCGTCGGAGCAGCGTCGGGCGCCAGGTCGTGCGCGATGCTGACCATCGGGACTGGCGTCGGAGGGGCAATCGCGGACCGCGGCGAGATGCTGACCGGACGTGGCAACGCCGGGCAGCTGGGCCACCTCACGATCGATCCGAGGGGGCCTGTGTGCCGCTGCGGCCGGCGCGGCTGCCTCGAGGTGTTCGCCTCGGGCACAAGCCTTCATCGGATGGCGTGCGAGGCTGGCCTGCCCACACCGGTTGACGCCTTTGCTCTGCTCGACAGCGCCGCGGCGGGTGAGTCGGCAGCGCGGGCCGTTGTCGCGCGGTGGGCTGCCTCCCTGCGCGCGGGCGTCGACATCATCACCGCGCTCGTTGACCCGGAGCTCGTCCTGTTCGGGGGCGGGCTCGGCGAGGCTGCGGCAAGGGCTGTGGGCTTGGCTCCTCCCGGATCGTCCTGGTACAGCACGCGGACAGCCCCCGCCGCACTCGGGGACACGGCGGGAGTTGTCGGCGCGGCGCTGATCGCGTTGTCGGCATGAAACGAGTCGTGCTCGTCAACGGCGTTCCGGCGTCGGGCAAGACCACCGTGGCCCGAGCGGTCTCGGAATCGCTCGGCGTCCCGCTGCTGACACTCGACACGATCAAGGAGCAGCTGTTCGACGAGCTGGGCAGCGACGGTGACCGGGAGTTCGGGCGGGCACTGGGACGGGCCAGCCTGCGGGCGATCTGGGCGCTCATCGCGGACTTCCCGCCCGATGCGCTGGTCGTCGTCGATGCCTGGTTCCGCCTTCCGCCGCACGACGCCGTACTGGGGGGGCTGCGCGCTGCCGGGTGTGACCGATGGGTTGAGCTGTGGTGCTACGCGCCGGCCGACCTGCTCGCCCAGCGCTACGCCGGCCGTGAGCGGCACGCAGGTCACCCAAGTGCCGAGGCCTACGTCGCCGAACTCATGGACCTTGCCCGCACTGCCAAGCCCATGGCGATTGGCCCGTGCCTCAAGCTGGACACCTCCGACGTGGGGTCGCTCGACATCGGGCCGGTTGTCAGCTGGATCCGCGCGAATCTGGGCACCGAATGTCGCTAGCGAACTCGCGCCGCGGGGCGTGTGTTGCGGATTGGAGCTGCGAATCGAAACGCTCCGGCAACTTGGGCTTGACATCGTATCCGACGCGTCCCTAAACTGCGAAACGTTTGCGCCTGTACGGCTCAAAGGCTACTGGGCTTTGTCCCAGCCCCGCAGCTGAGGCAGGATCGCGACGCAGGGACTGCAGTTTCCCGAGATTGGTGCGGGCGGCAAGCGTGTGGCCGCTCGACAGAATTCGCGAAACGGCATGCCAAGAAAGCACTTGGACAGGAGGAGCTTCGGTGAGATCAGCCAAGTTTGTGGCCGCCGGGATCGTGGCGTCTGTGCTCGTCGGAGCCTGCAGTAGCGCGGCGTCCCCCGCGCCCGCCTCGCAGGCCGCCGCCTCGCAGGCCGCCGCCTCGCAGGCCTCCGCCGCCGGCAAGAAGATCACGCTGATGGTCGGTGTGAAGGGCGATCCGTTCTACGTCTCGATGCAGTGCGGCGCGCAGGATGCGGCCAAGGCCGCTGGCGTGAGCCTCGACACCCAGGGCCCGGACAAGTTCGACGCAACTCTCCAGAACCCGATGCTGAGCGCGGTCGCGGCCGCCAAGCCCGATGCGCTGCTGGTCGCCCCGAACGACGTCAAGGCCTCGGTCACCCCGCTCAAGACCATTCAGGACGGCGGCACCAAGATCGTCCTTGTGGACACCGTCGTCGACGACCCGTCCATCGGCGTGTCCCGGATCGCCACCGACAACGTGCTCGGCGGCAAGAAGGCGGCCGACGCGCTCCAGCAGCTCGGGCTTGCCGCAGGCGCCAAGGTGCTCGTCATCTCGACCGACCCCGGCGTGTCCACGGTTGACCTCCGCGTCAAGGGCTTCGTCGATGAGGCCAAGGTGCTCGGCTACACGCTCGTCAGCGACACGCAGTACTCCCACAATCAGGCGTCCACCGGCGCCCAGGTCATCACGGCCGCCCTCCAGGCGACCCCGGACCTCGCCGGCGTCTTCGCCACCAACCTGTTCACCGCCCAGGGTGTCGCGACGGGCATCAAGCAGGCCGGCAAGTCCGGCACCGTCAAGGTTGTCGGCTTCGATGCCGGACCCGACCAGATCAAGCAGCTCCAGGCCGGCGACGTCCAGGCGCTCGTCGCCCAGAAGCCCTACGACATCGGCTTCCAGGGCATCCAGCAGGCTGTCAATGCGCTGACCGGCGCCCCGGTCACCGCCCAGATCCAGACTGAGTCCATCGTGGTCACCAAGGACAATATGAACCAGCCCGACGTCGCCAAGTACATCTACAAGGCGAACTGCGGAAGCTGACCCCGGCCTTCTCGCTGGTGGCGGAGTCGCAGGACTTCGCCACCAGCACACGACACCCCCGTTGCGGGGCGTCGATCCGGGCCCCCGCCGGGAGTCGCCGCGGGGGCCAGTTCTTGCCCGTGGCCGGGAGGACTCCCCTCCGCCCGACCCGGAGAACCGACCACCAAGGGCGCATAGACTGGACCCGGGCATTAGGCCGCGGACAATCCGAGAGACGCATCATGCCGACGCGGTGGGCGTGCTCCACCGCCCACCTGGAGGGCACCGAATGACGGCTCGCGTGGACGGAACGATCGCGCCAGCCATCGCGGCAGAGTCGATCATCAAGAACTTCAACCATGTCCACGCACTCCGCGGCGCGTCATTCGAGGCCTTCCCGGGTGAGGTCACGGCACTCGTCGGCGACAACGGTGCCGGCAAGTCCACCCTCGTGAAGATCCTGGCCGGGACGCTGCAGCCCGACGGAGGGACTATCCGTATCGACGGTCGCGAGGTGACCTTCGCGGACCCGGTTGCCGCGACCGCGCTGGGCATCGAGACGGTCTACCAGGACCTCGCCCTTGCGCCCGACCTCGACGCGGCGGCCAACGTGTTCTTGGGCCGTGAGATCCGCCGGATGCACTTCTTCCACGATCAGGCCGAAATGCGCCGGAGGACCGCCAAGAGCTTCGCCGACCTTGGCGTCGGTCTCGTGCAGGACCTGCGGGTCCCGGTGGCATCGTTCTCCGGAGGCCAGCGGCAATCCGTGGCGATCGCCCGTGCGGCCATGTGGGCTCGGCACGTGATCATGCTCGACGAGCCGACGGCGGCGTTGGGCGTGATCCAGACGGCCAAGGTCCTGGACCTCATCCGATCGATCCGGGACCGGGGTCTCGCGGTGGTCTTCATCTCGCACAACCTGCCACAAGTGCTCGAGGTTGCGGACCGGATCGAGGTGCTGCGGCTCGGCTCGCGCGTCGCCCGCTTCAGGGGCGGTGAAGTCAACGTGGACCAGCTCATCGCCGCCATCTCTGGCGCATTCAGCAACGAGGTCGCCGCATGAGCGCGCAGACACCCGACGGGACCGACAACGCGGTCGCCCCGGCTTCGGCGGACACCATCGGCTCGCGAATGCGGCGCGTCTTCACCTCGCCGACCTTCATCACGTTCGCGTTCCTGCTGCTCGTGATGGTGCTGTTCTCGGTCATGGCGCCGGGCAAGTTCGGCACCATCACCAACTTCAAGCTGCTGGCCCAGAACGTCGCCATCCTGACCGTCGTCAGCGTCGGCACGACGTTCGTGATCGCGACCGGCGGCATCGACCTGTCCATCCCGTCCGGCATCGTGCTGGGCGAGGTGTTCGCGGTGAAGGCGTTGAGCATGATCCCGGTCGGCGGTGGCACTGCCGTGGATCTCAACGCCGACCAGTCAGGGATCGGCTACATCCTCATCGCGCTGGCCTTCTCGCTGGCCGCCGGGACACTCGTCGGGCTCATCAATGGCGTGGTCGTCGCCTACATGCGGGTCCCCGCGATGCTTGCGACCCTTGGCACGCTGGGCGGCGGCCTTGGCGTGGCGCTGCTCATGCAGAACGGCGTCAACATCGCGACCTACGCGATCAACCCCGTGTCCTCGGCTAGCCTGCTGTTTGGGATTCCCAACCTGATCATCATCGCTGTGATCGTGGCGATCGTGGGGATCGTGATGCTCAACCTGTCAGTGTTCGGGCGCCACACGCTTGCCATCGGCAGCAGCTCCGAGGCGGCGCGGCGGGTGGGCATCAAGGTGGAGCGCCACCTGGTGCTGGTGTACACACTCGGCGGCTTCGCGTCGGGGTTCGGCGGCTTCCTGTCGCTGGGCTACTTCTCGCCGACATCGGTCGCCGGACACTCGACCGACAATCTCCAGGCGATCACGGCGGTCGCCCTCGGCGGCACCAGCCTGTTCGGCGGGGTGGCGACCGTGTTCGGCACCATCGTCGGCGTCTGGATCCCGGCCATCCTCCAGAACGGCTTCATCATCATGGGCGTCCAGCCCTACTGGCAGATGGTCGCCGTCGGTGCGGTGCTGATCCTTGCCGTTTGGCTTGATCGTATCCGGCGCAGCTCACAGGGGGGTCGCTGATCGTCGCGGCGGCGCGTCCCATCGCCCCAC
>JAKAMV010000357.1 GCA_021812735.1 Chloroflexota bacterium
TCGCCGACGAGTGCCGCCGTCGGTGCCGGGGCCTCGACCCCGCAGCCCGCCCCGCCCGCGCCCGCCCCGTCGCCCTCGGCGGCGTCCGTCGCCGACGTCCCGTTCGTGCCCGTGACCTCGTTCCGGTCCGGGCGCTCGGCCACGCGAGGCTCGGAGGTCGCCGGGATCGCGGGCGGGGTGTCGCCCTACACGGCGCTCGTCCTCGTCGCCGCGGACGCCGACGCCGAGCTCCGGGCGCTGGGGGTCGGCCCGACCGCGCTCGGCGGGCGGTTGGTCCGGGCCGCCACCGCGGACGCGCTGATGGCGGACCTCGCCGGGCATCCCGGGTGGCTCGGCTTCCTGCGTGCCGACCAGGTGGGGCCGGGCGTGCGGGCGCTCGCCTGGGGCTCCACGGCGCTGTTCGGCGAGACGCGGGTCCCCTCGCTGGCGGCGTGGCCGCTGCACGCGCCGCTCGCGCCGCAGCCGGGCGTCGCCGCCTACGACCCCTCGACCGCGTGGACCCTGTTCGCCGCCGGCGACCTCGGCCTCGACCGCGGCGCGGCGCTCGCCATCATGACCCACGGCAACAACCCCGGCTACCTCTACAGCGGCGGCACGGTGACCATCACCGGGCATTGCGTCGGCTGCTCGCAGTTCGGCTGGGACCTGCCGTACGTCAGGCGGACGGGCCACGCGGGCGCGGTGCGGTCGCTGATCAGCGGGGCGGACCTGGCGATCGCCAACATGGAGGAGGTGGCCGTCACGGACTGGACGTTCCACACGAGCGGCACGGTGTTCACCGGCAACCCGGCCTACCTCGCCGGGGTCAGCGACGCCGGCTTCGACTGGGTCTCAATGGGCAACAACCACGTCGGCGACTTCGGGCCGGCGGGTGTGCTCCAGGCCATGCGGTACCTGACCCAGTACGGGCTGCTCCACGGGGGCGCCGGGGCGAACACGGCGGCGGCCCACGCGCCGTCCGTCGTGACCGTGGGCGGCGTCAAGGTGGCCCTCCTCTCGTACGACACGGTGGCGCCCGTCTACAACGCGACCGCCACCAAGGCGGGCTCCGCGCGCATGACCGACGCCTGGCTCCGGCATGACATCGCGGCCGCGCGGTCGGCCGGGGCGCAGGTGGTCATCGTGTGGCCGCACTGGGGTGTCGAGTACACCGCGAGCCCCACCGCCGCGCAGCGGGCGCTGGCCCACGACGCCATCGACGCCGGCGCCGACCTGGTGATCGGCAACCACCCGCACTGGGCGCAGGGGATGGAGGTCTACAGGGGCAAGCCCATCTGGTACGCGCTGGGCAACTTCACGTTCGACCAGACCTGGTCCGAGCCCACGATGGAGGGCATCTCGCTCGAGCTGACGTTCTCGGGGCCGCGTCTCGTGCAGGCCTGGATGCACCCGCATCTGGTGCTCGACTACGCGCAGCCCAACCTCATGGACCCGCTGGGCTCGGGCAAGGTGGTGCTGCGCCAGGTGTTCGCGGCGTCCAAGGGCCTGCCCTGGTAGACCAAGGGCTCGGCGGCGCGGCCCCGTCCCCCGATCCGGCCCTCGGCGCGCTGACCCCGCTGCGCCGGCGACCGCCCCCGCCGGGGAACCCGCTCAGCCCCAGCCGGTCGGGCCCGGCTCCAGTCCGGCCAGCCCCTCGAACAGGTCCGTCTCGCGCTCCGGCGCAGCGACCCGCGACCGGACGAGGATGTACGCCTCCTTCGACCAGAAGTCGCCCCACGACTCCCGCCCGAACCGCACGAACGGGTTCTGGTCGCTGATCTGCGTGGCGTGCGCCTTGAACGCCAGCCACCGGGCGTCGAGCGCCTCGCTGACGTCCACCCAGGCGGTGATCGTCTCGTCGGGGACGAGCATCCTGGCGGCGAACGCCTCGAACTCGGCCAGCTGCTCCGGCGTGGCGTCCTCCGGCGGCATCCAGAACGAGCGCTCGCCGATCTCGGCCAGGCGATCGTTGAGCGCGACCCGCACCGACCGGGGGATCGCCTGCTCGTAGAGCTTGGCCGGGGCCCACGGTGCCAGCCCGCCGTCCGCCTCCGGCAGTCCCGCCCCGCCGTGCTCGGGGGCGAGCTGCTCCGGGTACCACGCCGGGTCGCCGGCCCGCTCGAACGCGCCGTGCGCCACGACGTGGGTGCGGATGTGGTCGGGGTGGCCGTACCCGCCGAACTCGTTGTACGTGGTCATCACGTCGGGGCGGAACCGGCGGACCATCCAGGTCATCCGGCCGATCGCCTCGTCGGGGCTGGCCTGCCAGAACGTGCGCGGGTCGCGGTTGCCGGGCCGGCCCATCATGTCCGAGTCGCGGTAGCCCAGGTTGTCCCACTCGGTGACGCCCAGGGCGTCCATCGCCGCCTCGAGCTCGCCCATCCGGATCTCGCCCAGGCGCCGGTGGTTGTCGGGCGTGTCCATGGCCGGGACGACAATCTCGCCCTGCTCGCCCCGCGTGCAGGTCACCAGCACCACGCGGTGGCCGGCGCGGACCGCCAGCGCCATCGTGCCGCCCGTGCCGATCGTCTCGTCGTCAGGGTGGGCGTGCGTGGCCATGAGGGTGAGGCGGCGGGCTGCCGCCCGGGACGTCGGCTCGGTCATGCGGGGCATCCTAGCGCCGGGCGCTACGATCCGCCGATGAGCGTGCCTGCGGATCCCGAGCTCCCGTCCACCCCTGCCATCGCCGTGCTGACCGCCGCGGGGGTCAGCTTCCGCGCGGTCCAGACGGCCATCCCCGGCTCCCCGGAGGAGAGCGCGGCGCTCCAGGGCATCCCCCTGGGCTCGCTGCTGCGCTCGATCCTGGTCCGCCGCGCCGCCGACGACTACCTGTTCGTGCTGGTTCCGGGCGGCCGCCGGTTCGACTGGCCGAAGCTGCGGGCGCACCTGGGCACGAGCCGCATGTCGCTGCCCGACAAGGAGGAGGCGAGGGCCGAGACCGGGTACGAGCGGGGCGCGATCACGCCGCTCGGCGCCCGCCGGCCGTGGCCGGTCATCGCGGACGCGTCGATTGTCGGGCTGCCGTCGGTGGCGGTGGGCGGCGGGGCACGGGGGCTCAACGTGCACCTCGCGCCGGACGACCTGATCCGCGTCACCGGCGCCGAGGTCGCGGACATCACGGTGCCCGAGGGGCAGGCGGCCGGCGGCTGACGCCTCCCCGGAAGGTCAGCCGCCGCACCCTGCCGCGCGAGGCCACCAGACGCGACGCCCGGGCCGAAGCCTCAGCCGAGCCCGACGTACGCCTCCTCGTGGTGCAGCGCGAAGTCGAGGCCCTCCTCCTCATCGGCGTCCGACACGCGGACCGGCGTCACACGGTTGATCAGCCAGAGCATCCCGTACGTGAACACGAACGCCCAGACCGACGACAGCAGCACCGCCGCGAGCTCCTTGAACAGGAGTGTCGCGTCGCCGGCGATCAGCCCGTTCGCGCCGTGCGGGTTGAACGCGGTCGTTGCGAAGACGCCCAGCAAGACCACGCCCAGGAAACCGCCCACGCCGTGGACGCCCCAGACGTCGAGGGCGTCGTCCCAGCCGAGGCGGTTCTTGAGCGCGACGGCGCCATAACAGACGACACCCGCGATGATGCCGACCAGCGCCGCCGCCAGCGGCGAGACGTACCCCGCTGCGGGCGTGATGGTGGCGAGGCCGGCAACGGCCCCGGTGAGCAGGCCTAGGAACGTGGGCCGCTTCTCGGTCAGCCACGCCACGGCCAGCCAGGCGACCGCCGCGAACGATGCCGCGACGTCGGTGTTGACGAACGCGACGGCCGTGGTCGCGTCCACCTTGAACTCGCTGCCCGCGTTGAAGCCGTACCAGCCGAACCACAGGAGCCCGGTGCCCAGGGCGACCAGCGGGATGCTGTGGGGTCCCGTGTCGGCGGAGTGCCGCTTGCCCACGAACAGCACGGAGGCAAGCGCGGCGAGCCCGGCGATGTTGTGGACGACGATGCCGCCGGCGAAGTCGAGGACGCCCCACTTGGCGAGCATGCCTCCGCCCCACACCATGTGGACGAACGGGAAGTAGACGAACAGGAGCCAGCCCGTGAGGAACGCCATGTAGGCCTTGAACGTGACCCGGTTGGCGAAGGCGCCCGTGATCAGTGCCGGCGTGATGATGGCGAACATCATCTGGTAGGCGAAGAACACCAGCTCGGGGATGCTCGGGTTGAGCGGCGAGGGGCTGTCGAGCCGCACGCCGCTCAGGAACGCCTTGTCGAGGTTGCCGATGACGCCGCCGACGTCGCCGGAGAAGCACAGCGAGTAGCCGACCGCGAACCAGATCACCGTCGTCCAGCCCATGGACACGAAGCTCTGAATCATGATCGCGAGCACGTTCTTGCGGCCGACGAGGCCGCCGTAGAAGAACGCCAGCCCCGGGGTCATGAGCATCACCAGGCTGGTGCATAGCAGCATGAAGCCGGTGTTGCCGGTGTCGAGTCCTTGCATGCGGGGCATTCCTCCACCCCGGGGCTCGTCCCCGGAGCCAGCAGCTTGCGGCGACGCCGAGACCCGACGCGCCCGCGTCGGCTGATGCATACCCCGGAACCTCCAGCCCGGAGGAGAGTCGTTCGGACCCCGAAGTGTCATGCCGAGTGGCGCGCCCCCTCGGCCCGGCCCTTGCGACCTCCTTGGCCCCGCCGCCGCCGCCTCGCTACCATCGGCCCCATGGCCCATGGTGCCGATCCCTCTGCCACCGTCCGCCCCGGCCCGCTCGCCGGCATCCGCGTCGCCGACTGCTCGGCGGTGCTGGCCGGCCCCTACTGCACGATGCTGCTGGCCGACCTTGGCGCCGACGTGGTCAAGGTGGAGCCGCCCGAGGGGGACGGCACGCGGATCTGGGGCCCGCCATGGGTGGGCAGCGAGGCGGACGGCACCCGAACCGCGGCCTACTTCCTGGCCATGAACCGCAACAAGCGGTCGATTCGCCTGGACCTCAAGACGGCCGACGGCAAGGAGGTCCTGCGCCGCCTCCTCCGCACGAGCGACGTGTTCGTGGAGAACTTCCGCGTCGGCGGGCTCGCGCGTCTCGGCTTCGGCGACGACGTGCTCACGGCGCTCAACCCGGACCTCGTCCACCTCGCGATCAGCGGCTTCGGGCCCACCGGCCCCGACGCGGCCAAGCCGGGCTACGACTTCGTGATCCAGGCGATGGGCGGCCTGATGTCGATCACCGGCGCCCCGGACGCCGAGGGCGGCGGCCCGACCAAGGTGGGCGTGGCGATCAGCGACGTCGTCACCGCGCTGTTCGCCACGATCAGCATCGTGGCCGCGCTGCTCGGCCGCGCCCGCGACACCGCGCCCGGCCAGCGGATCGACGTCTCGCTCCTGGAGTCCACCCTGGCGGTCCTCGTCAACCAGGCGCAGAACGCGTTCGTCAGCGGCCGGGCGCCGGGCCGCCTGGGCAACGCCCACCCCAACATCGTCCCGTACGAGACGTTCCGGACCGCCGACGGCGAGATCGCCATCGCCGTGGGCTCGGAGCGCCAGTGGCCGCGCGTCTGCGCCAGCCTGGGCGTGCCCGAGCTGGCGGCCGACCCGCGCTTCGCCACCAACGGGGCCCGCGTGGAGAACCGGGCCGTCCTGCGACCCATCCTCGCGCAGCGCTTCCTCGCCAGCACCTCAGCGCACTGGCTGGCGGAGATGGACGCGGCCGAGATCCCGGCCGGCCCGATCAACGACGTCGTCGCCGCCTTCGCGCAGCCGCAGGCGCAGGCGCGAGGCATGACCGTCGACGTGGAGCACCCCGTGCTGGGCGTGCTCAGGCAGGTGGGGATCCCGTTCCACCTGGCCGAGACGCCGGCCACCATCCGCGCCGCGCCGCCCCTCCTGGGCGAGCACACCGCGGAGATCCTCGCCGAGCTGGGCTACACGCCCGGGGAGATCGCGTCCCTCGCCGCCGCCAACGTCACGTAGGCGCGCGCGATCCGCGACGGGACTCCGCGACGCGCTCCACCTCAGCTGTCGGCCGCGACCCCGGCCCGGATCGCCGGCTCGCGCCGGGCCAGCTCCGCGAGCGACGTGCGGGCAAACCTGCCCCGCAGCGCCTCCCGCCCCTCGGAGAACACCCGGTGCACGTCGCAATAGCCGTCCTCGCCGCACGGGCCGCCTCTGAGGACACAGGAGGGGTGCCGGGATTCGCCCTCCACCGCCTCGATCACGTCGAGCAGCGACACCCTCCCGGGCTCCCGGGCCAGCCGGTAGCCGCCCGCCCGGCCTGGGGCCGCCTCGACGAGGCCCGCGTGCTGCAGGTCGGCCAGCACCTGGGGCAGGAACCGGACCGGGATGTCCATCGCGTCCGAGATCCGCCGGGCCGAGAGCAGGCCGTTGCCCGCGCCGCGCGTCAGCGCGAGCATCGCGCGCACCGCGTAGTCGCCACGCTTGGTGAGCTCCAGTCGCATCGGCCCGAGTATGCGACGGAACGCGGGGAAGCGCCCCAACGGCCCCCGCGACCGGAGGCGGTGGCCCGCCGGCGCCGCCAGCCGAGCACCGCCTCCCGACTGCGGGTCGCTCGCATCGATCGGGCCGCCGCACCAGCCTCCCGTGTTCATCGTGGAGACTGCTCCAGTCAGGCACGTCAGATCATGGCGGTTGCTCCAGTTCCGATGCGCTCTGCCGCCCGCACATACTCCGCCGATCGCAGCCCAGTTGGTGTGGGCCGCATGGAGGAAGTGATGACCACCGCAGTCGACGACCGCCCGTCCCTGATCACGCTGCCGAATGGCGAGCCGGTCAAGCCCATGTTCTCCGACGCGGAGATGGAGTCCCGTCTCGCGAAGCTCCGCCGCCTCATGGGCGAGGTGGACGTCGACGCCGCCCTGCTGACCAGCTACCAGAACATCGACTACTACGCCGACTTCCTGTTCTGCCACTTCGGCCGGTTCTACGGCCTGGTGGTGACCGCGGACAACCAGACCTCGATCTCGGCCAACATCGACTACGGCCAGCCGTGGCGACGGACGTACGGCGAGAACCTCGTCTACACCGACTGGCAGCGCGACAATTACTTCCGCGCGGTCCGCAAGGTGGTCCCCACCTCGGTGCGGCGGCTCGGCGTCGAGTTCGACCACCTCACGGTCCAGAACCGGGCCAAGCTCGAGGCCTTCCTGCCGGGCGTGGAGCTCGTTGACATCAGCGCGGGCATCATGCGCCAGCGGATGGTCAAGTCGGCCGAGGAGATCGCCCTGATCCGCAACGGCGCGGCGACGGCCGACGTCGGCGGCTTCGCGGTCCGCGACGCCATCCGCGCCGGCGTCCCGGAGTACGAGGTCGCGCTTGCCGGCACGCAGGCGATGGTCCGCAACATCGCCCGCCTGTACCCGCACGCCGAGCTGATGGACACCTGGGTCTGGTTCCAGTCCGGCATCAACACCGACGGCGCCCACAACCCCGTCACCTCGCGCAAGCTCGAATCGGGCGACATCCTGTCGCTCAACTGCTTTCCGATGATCGGCGGCTACTACACGGCGCTCGAGCGAACGCTGTTCGTGGACCACGTGGACGAGGCGTCGCTGCGCTACTGGAACATCAACGTCGAGGTCCACGAGGCCGGGCTCAAGCTGATCAAGCCCGGCGCGGTCTGCGGCGACATCGCCAAGTCGCTGAACGATATCTTCCGGGACTACGGCGTGCTCCAGCACCGCACCTTCGGCTACGGCCACTCGTTCGGTGTCCTGTCCCACTACTACGGCCGCGAGGCGGGCCTCGAGCTCCGGGAGGACATCGAGACGGTGCTCGAGCCCGGCATGGTGGTGTCCATGGAGCCGATGATCACCATCCCGGACGGCCAGCCCGGCGCTGGCCGGGCCTTCTGGGCAGAGTAGAGGACCGCACAGGTCGGCGCCCCTGTTCCTGTGCGCTTCTACGCTTCGCAGGGCGCGCCGGGCATGCCACCCTCCGTCCGTGGATCCCACCCAGACCAGCGGAGTCGCCCCCAGATGAACGCTCGCCCGCGCACCTTCGCCGACCTGACGATGCCCGAGATCGGCGACGCTGCCGCCCGCGGCGCGGGCGTGATCCTGCCGGTCGGATCGACCGAGCAGCACGGCCCCCACCTGCCGCTGTGCACGGACTCCCTGATCCCGGCCGAGATGGCGCTGGCGATGGCGGAGCCCCTGGACATGCTGGTCGCGCCCCCGATCGTGTACGGCTACCGGTCGCGTCCCCTGAGCGGCGGCGGGCAGCGGTGGGTCGGGACCACCTCCGTGAGCGCCCGCACGCTCATGGCGGTCGTGGAGGACGTGCTGGTCGAGTTCATCCGCCACGGCTTCCGGCGGCTGGTGCTCCTCAACTGGCACTTCGAGAACTCGAACTTCCTGTACGAGGCCGCCTGGCTCGCGAACGAGCGGACCGGCAACACCGGCGCCCGGATCATGGTCATCGAGGCCGCCTTCGCCGAGTTGTCCGCCCCGACGATGGACGCGCTGTTCGGGGACCAGTTCCCGGGCTGGGACGTTGAGCACGCCGCCGTTCTTGAGACCTCGCTCCTGCTGCACCTGCGCCCGGACCTCGTGCTGATGGACCGGGCAGTGGACGACGCCGCGCCGCGCCACCCCTTCTACGACGTGGTGCCGATCCCGGACGACTTCATGTCGCAGTCCGGGGTGCTGTACAAGGCCACCCTGGCGACGGCCGCGAAGGGCGCGATCGCCTGGCCCGAGATGGTCGGCAACGTGCGCAAGGCGATTGCCGAGGAGCTCGGGCCCGCGACGCCGCGGGCCGCGGGCTGAGGCGGACGCCGGCGCCCCGGCGCGCGTCGACGGGACGCCGGGAAGCGCGCTCGACGGGTCCGCGGGACGGGTCAGCGGCACCCACCCGGTACGGATGAAAGTGTCAAGCCCCGGACGGCGGTGTAGTGTCCGCACGGACGCGGTCGATCGCCTGGCGAAGGGCGGGGTGATGGGGATCGTCCCCGCCGCGCAGCCTTGCCCG
>JAKAMV010000358.1 GCA_021812735.1 Chloroflexota bacterium
AGATCAGCAGGCGGCCATTCGCCTCGTGGCTGGTGGCCCGGACAAGGCCCGCATCCCTGAGGCGGGCGAGGTGATTGGAGACGTTGTTCTCGCGGGCCCCCAGTGCGGCGGCGAACTCGCACACGCAGTGGGGGCCGTCGGCGAGCATCGCCAGGATGGTCGCCCGGCACCGGTCGCCCAGCAGCTGGGCGATGCCGACGGCGTCGGCGACATCGGGCGCCGCCAGGTTGCGGCGGGGTCGCGGCGGTTGCATGACGGTCATCGGTGCCTCGGTCATCGGGTCGACGACGAGGGAATATCTCAGTCGTAACTGAGATGTCAAGGGACGACTGGCACGGTCTCGGCACAGGCGAGCCTGCCCGCCCCCCGTCACCGCCCTGTCACGATCGCGCCGTAGACTTCAGGTCAACCGGAGGTCCCCAATCCATGCGCTTTGCCTTTGTCCAGCCGAAGATGCCCAGCTCGGACGAGGTCCTGCCGGGCCGCGCCCGGCCGATCATGGTCCCCGCTGTCCACTACGTGAACGGCCACCCGATCGGGGGGCCGTACCCGGACGGCCTCGAGCTCGCCGAGTTCGCCATGGGCTGTTACTGGGGCGCCGAGAAGAAGTTCTGGCCCCTGCCGGGCGTGTGGGCGACCGCGGTCGGCTTCGAGGGCGGGTCCACGCCCAACCCCACCTACCGCGAGTCGTGCACGGGTCGCACCGGCCACGCCGAGACGGTCCGCGTGGTGTACGACCCGGCCGTGATCACATACGGTCAACTCCTGAAGGTCTTCTGGGAGCACCACGATCCAACCCAGGGGATGCGACAGGGCAACGACCTCGGGACCCAGTACCGGTCGGCGGTCTTCGCCCACGGCCCCGCGCAGCTGGCGGCGGCCGTGGCGTCACGCGACGCCTACCAGGTCGAGCTTACGAAGGCCGGCTTCGGCCGGATCACGACGGAGATCGTGCCCGCCGGCCAGTTCTATTTCGCCGAGGACGACCACCAGCAGTACCTCGCCAAGAACCCGGACGGCTACGACTGCCACACCGCCACCGGGGTTGCGTGCCCGATCGGGGTGGGGGTGGAGGCCCCTTCCGCGTGAGCCGCGTGGAGTTCCTGTGGTTCGACGGATGCCCCGGGCACGAGCAGGCGCGGGCGCTCCTCGAGGAGGTCATCGGCGAGCTCGCACCGGGCACGCCCGTCGAGTTGATCAACGCGACCGACCCGGCGGTGGCCGCCGCGCACCGCTTCCCTGGGTCCCCGACGATCCGCGTGGGCGGCCGCGACGTCGACCCGACGTTCGTCGATCCCGGCGACTACACGCCGCGATGCCGCCTGTACCGCACCGCCGAGGGGTTCCGCGCCGTGCCGCCCCGCGAGTGGATCGAGGCCGCGCTCCGCTCGTAGGGCACGACACGTCGCCGCCGGGCCTTGCGCCGGCCCCTACGATGGCTCAATCCCGCGCGAGGCCTTGCCTTCCCGACGCCACGTGGTGGCGGCTCACGGGCTGCTCGACGTCCTTAGCAGTTCGGCCTCGGCTGGCTGGCGTAGGGCGGCCGCGGCGCGTCCAAGGATGGGGCGGCGGGCGGGTGGCGTCCCGCGCGGCCGCCCTCGGCGACGGCCCGTGGCGGCGTCCGCGCACGCCGCCACAGTGATGCTGCTGCGCGGTGCTGGGCCGTCGGCCAGACGCTGCTACGGGATGCGCCCCACCGTCGTCGTCGCCTGGGCCTCCACGGTCGCCGCGCTGGGGACGGCGTGCCCGATGCCGAGGACGGTGATGGAGACGAACGTGAGCCCCTTCACCGCGTAGACCCCGACGCCCTTGAGCGAGATCCCCCCGCTGGAGAAGCTGACCGTCATCAGGGCCGCGTCATCGCCGATGCCGGAGATGCGGGAGGTCTTGATGCCGTTGTACGCCGCCTTCTGGAGGTCGGCCAGGACGATGGCCTTGCCGGCGTCGAGGGCGGTCTGGCTGGGCGCCTGCAGCACGGTGACCGCCACCTGGATGCCCGTTGCGCTGTAGGTACAGGTCTTGCGGTTGTCCACGTCCCGCTTCACGCAGGCCCCGACGGGCCCTCCGGCGAGACTTGCCGCCTCCGATTGCGAGAGGAGCGTGGCCGGGTCGAGGGCGGTCGGCGGGAGAGTGGGGCCGGCGTCCTGGCTGGCCGCGGCGGCCGACGGGACCGCGGACGGTGCCGCGGAGGAGGGGACGGCGCTCGGCGCCGCGGACGGCGCGGTGCTGGCGCTGGCCGGCGTCGAGGCGAGCGGTGCCGCGCTCGCGGCCGCGCTCGGCGGCGCGGTCGCGACCGAGCCGCTGCAGGCGGCGATGGACAGACAGAGGAGCGGCGCGACGAGGAGATGAGCCCGTTGCATGCGATGCCCCCAAGAACACTTCCTCGGTCGGGCGACCGCGGGCACGATGCCCGGGCGGGACGCGAGCGCGCGGAGCCTACCACCGCGCCGCCGAACACGCTTGGTGCGGCGGGCGCGGCGGGAGGGCCCGAAGACGGCGACCGTCTCGCCTGCCGCGGGCGACAATGGCATGGGGTCGCCAGGGGCCGCCGCCATGCCTTGCGCATCGTTCCCGAGCGGCCTCGATAGGGGTCGCCCGCGCGCCTCCGGGAGCCCTGCGGAGATGGCGGTCCACGCCCCCGGGTGTATACTCCCGCCAATCATCGAGGGCCGCCTCCGGACGTGGGTGACCAACCCACGTTTCTTTGTGTCGAGGCGGTCCTCCGTCATGGGCAGAGGAGGGAGGCGCCAGGTGAGTCGCGACTTCGTCGGTGCGCTCCTCCAGCTCAACGCCGAGAAGCAGGTGTCCAGGGATGCGCTCGTGCACGCCCTGGAGGACGGGATCCAGCAGGCCTACCGCCGCGTCGCGGGCGAGGAGGACATCTTCGTTCGCGTGGAGCCGGAGAGCGGCCGAATCGACGTCTTCCGCGGGCGGCACGTGGTGGAGGATGTCGAGGACCCCGAGCTCGAGGTCAGCCTCGAGGAGGCCCGCAGGACCAAGCCTGACGCGCACGTCGGCGAGGTGCTGCTGACCGAGCAGCTCGATGGCGACCACTTCGGCCGCATCGGCGCCCAGACAGCCAAGCAGATCATCCTCCAGCGCATCCGCGAGGTTGAGCGCGACCAGGTGTTCGATCAGTTCGCGAGCCGCGAGGGCGAGCTGATCACGGGCTCGGTCAGCCGGGTCGAGCCCCGCGCCATCGTGCTGGACGTTGGCAAGGGCGTGGAGGCCATCCTCGCCACGAGCGAGCAGAGCCCGCTCGAGCACTACCGGATCGGGCAGCCCGTCAAGGCGTTCGTGCTCGAGGTCAAGCGCTCCGCGCGCGGGCCGCAGATCATGGTCTCGCGGACGCACAAGGGCTTCCTGCGCCGCCTGTTCGAGCTCGAGGTGCCGGAGATCCACAACGGCACGGTCGAGATCAAGCAGATCGCCCGAGAGGCCGGCAGCCGGAGCAAGGTCGCCGTGGCCTCCCGCCAGGAGGGCCTGGACCCGGTCGGCGCCACCGTCGGGCAGCGCGGGGCGCGCGTCCAGGCGGTGGTGGCGGAGCTGGCCGGCGAGAAGATCGACGTCATCCCCTGGAGCGAAGACCCGAGCGTGTTCGTGGCCAATGGGCTCTCGCCCGCCCAGGTGATCAGCGTGGCCATCGACGAGGAGCACCGCGTGGCAAGCGTGACCGTGCCCGAGCGCATGCTCTCCCTGGCCATCGGCCGGGAGGGGCAGAACGCCCGGCTCGCGGCGCGCCTGACTGGGTGGCGGATCGACATCCGGAGCGACCAGCCGGCAGTCGAGGCGCCCGCGCCGGCGAAGTCCGATGCGCCCGCGCCTGTGCCCGCGAAGTCCGATGCGCCCGCGCCGGCGGCTGACGCGCCGGCGGCTGACGCGCCGTCCGGGGCGGATCCTGCGTCCGCCGCCGCCAAGCCGCGCAAGCGGGCGTCCGGGGAGGTGTCGTCGTAGGCGCGGCGACGGCCGGTCGTCCCCGGCCAGCCGAGGCGCGCCGACTGCCCACGCGGAGCTGTGTCGCCTGCCGCACGCCGCGCCCCAAGCGTGAGCTGCTCCGCGTCGTCCGGCGACCAGACGGGTCCATCGCCGTCGACGAGACCGGCCGCCAGCCGGGGCGGGGCGCGTACCTGTGCCGGAAAGCCGGCTGCTTCGACCTGGCCGGGCGTCGTCGAGCCCTGGCGCATGCGCTCGGGACGCAGATTCCCGCGGAGATCGAGCGCCGCATCGCGGCCGGCCCCGATGGCCTGGCCGCCACCACCACCGAACCACGGCGGGCCGGCGGCCCGGCATCCGAGACCCTGCACGACACGATCACCGAAGGAGGCGCCCATGGCCAGGAGTAGGAGCGGCACCCGCGGCCGTCGCGGCCCGCGCAAGCCCCAGCGCCGTCCGGGCAGCTTCGTCCCGGGCGGCGTCGCCACGGTCGACCCGAGCGAGCGCGGCGCGATCGAGCTGCCGGCCACGATCACCGTCAAGGAGCTTGCCGAGCTGCTCGACGTCAGCCCGGCGGACATCATCCGCGAGCTCATCAAGAGCGGCATCTTCGCCACCATCAACCAACTCATCGACCGCGACACGGCGTCGCTCGTGGCCGAGGAGCTGGGCTTCGAGGTGGCGGAGCCGCAGGCCGCCGCGGCGGCCGAGGACGAGGAGGGTGAGGGCGCCCCTGCCGAGGCAGCCAAGGAGCAGCTGTGGGACGAGGCGGCCGAGGACGAGAAGGACCTCGTCCCGCGGGCGCCGATCGTGACCGTCATGGGCCACGTCGACCACGGCAAGACGAGCCTCCTCGACGCCATCCGCTCGACCACCGTGGCGGCCGGGGAGCGGGGCGGCATCACCCAGCACATCGGCGCGTCCGAGATCACCACCAAGGACGGCAAACGGGTCGTGTTCCTCGACACCCCGGGCCACGAGGCGTTCACGGCCATGCGGGCCCGCGGCGCCCGGGTGACCGACATCGCGGTCATCGTGGTGGCGGCCGACGACGGTGTCATGCCCCAGACCCTCGAGGCGATCAGCCACGCGAAGGCGGCGAAGGTCCCGCTCGTCATCGCGATGAACAAGATCGACAAGCCGGACTCCAACCCCGACCGCGTCAAGACCGAGCTCGCCGAGGCGGGCGTGGTCGTCGAGGACTACGGCGGCGACACCCCGCTCGTGCCGGTGTCGGCCAAGGCGCGCATCGGCCTCGACGAGCTGCTCGAGATCATCCTCCTGGTCGCGGACCTCCAGGAGCTCAAGGCCGACCCCAAGCGCGACGCCGTGGGCACGGTGATCGAGGCCCGTCTCGACAAGGGCCGCGGGCCCGTCGCCACGCTGATCATCCAGACCGGCACGCTGCGCGTCGGCGACGTGGTGGTGGCGGGCAACACGTTCGGCAAGATCAAGGCCCTCGAGAACTCGGCCGGCAAGCGCATCCCGAAGGCCGGCCCCGCGTCCGCCGCGGTTGTGCTGGGCCTGTCGGACGTCCCCGAGGCCGGCGACGTGCTGCGCGTCGTGAAGGACGTGGCCGTCGCGCGCGAGCAGGTCGAGGCCCGCAAGGTCGCTGCTGCCGCCGCCCAGGGCGGCGGGACGGGACGGGCGACGCTCGAGGACCTGTACCGCCAGATCCAGGCCGGCCAGGCCAAGGAGCTGCGGATCATCCTCAAGGCCGACGTGTCCGGCTCGCTGGGCGCCATCGACCACGCCCTGGGTCAGCTGTCCACCGACGAGGTCAAGATCAACGTCCTGCTCGAGGCGGCGGGCGACATCACCGACAACGACATCATGCTCGCGACCGCGAGCAACGCGATCGTGGTCGGGTTCAACACCGGCATCACCGACACCGCCCGCCGGGCCGCGGAGGCCGAGGGCGTGGACGTTCGACGGTACGACATCATCTACAAGCTCACCGACGACATCGATGCGGCCCTCAAGGGCATGCTCGAGCCGGAGATCGTGGAGGTGGTGGAGGGCCGAGCGGAGGTCCGCCAGCTGTTCCGGGTGGGCAAGTCCACGGTCATCGCCGGCTGCTACGTCACCGATGGCCGCATCGTCCGCAGCGGGCAGGCCCGCGTGTGGCGCGGCGGCAAGGTGATCGTGACGGACAAGATCGAGGGCCTGCGACGCTTCAAGGACGACGTCCGCGAGGTGGCCCAGAACTTCGAGTGCGGCATCAGCCTCGCCGGGTTCAACGACCTGGTCGAGGGCGACGTCGTCGAGTGCTTCACCCAGCAGGCGCGCAGCCGGGCCGGCGTCTGAGGCTCGGTTCCGTGAAGGCGCCCCGATGAGCCAGCGAACCGACCGCGTCGACGAGCTGCTCCGTCAGGAGATCGGCTCGCTCCTCGCCAAGGAGGTCGCGGACCCGCGGATCGGGTTCGCGACCATCACCGACGTGGAGACGTCGCCCGACCTCCGCCACGCCAAGGTGTGGGTGAGCGTGATCGGCCAGAAGGCCGACCGCGACGAGACGCTGCGGGCGCTGGACGATGCGATGCCGTTCATCCGCCACGAGCTCGGCCGGCGTCTGCGCATCAAGCGGATCCCCGATCTGCACGTGCGCCTGGACGACTCCGCCGAGCGCGGGACCCGCGTGCTCCACGTGCTCCACGAGCTCGAGGCGGGGGTCGAGCCCGACGCGATCGAGCCCGTGAACGAATCGCTCCCGACGCCGGTGCGGCGGCTGCCCCACGAGGGCGACGCTGACGACCCGCTCGCCGCGGCCGACGCGTCGACGTCCCGGCAGCACCCGCCGTCGCGGCCGTCCGGACCCCGTCGCGGAGCGCCGGCCAAGGGCGGCGGGCGGGGCAGACAGCCGAGGGGGCGGTCGTGACCGGCGATGGCGTGGACCTGGCCGCCCTCGCGGCCCAGGCGGTGCCGGAGGGCCTCGTGGAGCGCCTGCGAGGCGCGCGCTCGGTGATCGCCGTGAGCCACGAGAACCCCGATGCCGACACGATCGGCGCGGTGATCGGGGTCTGCCTCCTGGTCGAGGCGCTCGGCGGGCACGCCACAGCGCTGTGCTCGGACCCCGTGCCCCCGCTGTATGCGTTCCTCGACGGCGTGGAGCGATTCCGGCAGGACCCCGAGCCGGGCGCTGCATACGACTTGGTGGTGCTCGCCGACTGCGCGTCCGCGGAGCGCGTCGGGGTCGCCGCGACGCGGCACCCGGCGCTGTTCAGCGACCTGCCGCGCGCCGTCGTCGACCACCACGCGAGCAACGTTGCGGCTGGCGAGGCCGATTGGATCGACCCCGGCGCCGCCGCCACCTGCGAGCTCGTCACGCTGCTCGCGGTCCGCCTCGGCGTGCCGCTCACCGCCGCGGGCGGCTCCCTCGCGTCCGCGCTGATGGCGGGCATCGTGATGGACACCGCCACGTTCGCGCACCCCAACGCCACACCGCGGACGCTTGCCGTGGCCGCCGAGCTCGTGGGCGCGGGCGCGCCGCTGTCGGACATCTCGCGCCGCCTCTACCGCACCAAGCCCGACACCCAGCTCCGGCTGTTCGGCCGCGTGCTCGACCGCCTCGAGACCACCGCGGACCGGCTCGTCATCTGGTCCACGCTCCGCGAGGCGGACCTCGTCGAGACCGGGGCCATCGGCGCCCACTCGGAGGGGCTCATCGACCTCCTCGCCCAGTCCGAGAGCGCTGAGGTCGCGATGCTCCTCAAGGAGGCCGGCGATGGCACGACGCGCCTCTCGGTGCGCACCAAGCCCGGCGGCGTCGACGCGACGGCGCTGTGCGGCATCTGGGGCGGCGGCGGCCACACGCGGGCTGCCGGCGCCACAATCCCGCTGGTGCTCGAGCTGGCGGCAGCGGCAGCGCGCGACGAGGCGCACCGCCTGGCGTCGGCGGTGCGGCGGTGAGCCGCGACCGGTCGGGCGGCCTCGATGGCATCATCGTCGTCGCGAAGCCTTCGGGCCCCACCTCGCACGACGTTGTGGGGCTGGTGCGCCGCCTGTCCGGCACGCGTCGCGTGGGACACGGCGGCACGCTCGACCCGTTCGCCGCGGGCGTTCTGCCGGTGTTCCTGGGCCGGGCGACGCGCCTGGTCGAGTACCACCTCGGGCACCCGAAGCGCTACACGGCCTCGATCTGCTTCGGCGAGACGTCCACCACCGACGACATCGACGGCGAGCGGACGCCGATCGGCGGGCCGCCCGTCTCGCGCGCCGCGGTGGAGGCCGCCCTGCGAGCGCTCACGGGACCGCTCCGCCAGGTGCCGCCCGTGTACAGCGCCGTCCAGATCGGCGGCCGGAGGGCGTACCAGATGGCGCGCGCCGGCGAGGACGTGGACCTGGCGCCGCGCGACGTGGTCATCCACGGGCTCGACCTGCTCGAGTGGGACGACCGCGACCCGGGCCGGCCGGTCGCCGTGGTGGACGTGCGCTGCTCGGCGGGCACGTACGTGCGGGCGCTCGCCCGCGACCTCGGGGCGAGGCTGGACACCGGGGCGTACCTCGGCGCCCTGGTGCGCACCGAATCGGGGCGGTTCCGCCTCGAGGATGCGATCTCGTTCGACACGCTCCGCGAGCACGCCGCCGACGGCCCGGCCGGGATCTTGCGGGTCCTGCGTCCGGTGGACGCCGGCCTCGAGGACTTGCCGCATGCCCGGGTCACCGCGGACGAGGTGCGGCGGCTGGGCGAGGGGCTGCCGACAGGGCCGAAGACGCCGCTCGGCGAGCGCACGGCGGACCTGGTCCTCGCCGTCGGCCCGGACGACGCCGTGGCGGCGGTGTGCCGCGCGGCCAACGGGATCCTCTACCCGGGCAAGGTCCTCGCGCCGCGGCCCGCCACGGACGGCCGCCCCGAAGCCCGCGCGTCGGGCTGACCGTGCGGATCGCCCGCGGCCTGGGCCGCCTGCACGCGTCCGAGCACCCCGCCTTCGTCGTGGTCGGCGTCTTCGACGGGCTGCACCTCGGGCACCA
>JAKAMV010000359.1 GCA_021812735.1 Chloroflexota bacterium
GCCGCCCACGCCGCCCACGCCGCCGGCTGGCGCGCGCCCCGCGCTGCCCACGCCGCCGGCCGGCGCGCTACCCTGAACAGCCGTGGTGCTCCTCGGCCTCAAGCTCGTCCTGACGCCCCTGCTGATCGGCGGGGCCACGGTCGGCGCGCGGCGGTGGGGCCCGCTGATCGGTGGCTGGCTGGTCTCGTTGCCGCTCACCTCGGGGCCGGTGGCCCTCTTCCTCGCGCTCGACCGCGGCACCTCCTTCGCCGCGACCGCCGCAGACGCGTCGCTCGTGGGCAACGTCGCCATCATCGCCTACTGCGTCGCCTACGCGACGGTCGCCCGGCGTGCCGGGTGGCGCGCGGCCATCATGGCGGCCAGCGTCGGCTGGTTGGTGGCGGCGCTGGCCCTGCAACCGGTGCTGGCGCTTCCGGTCGGCCTCCTCTTCCTGCTGGTTGCCGCGGTCTGGGTCCTCGCGCTACAGGTCATGCCGGCCGGGACGGCGCGCCCCTCCGACGTGCCGCCGCCCCGCTGGGATCTGTCGCTGCGCATCGTCGTGGGCACCGCCGTGGTCGTCGGCTTGACCGCCGCCGCGCCCTACCTCGGTTCAACCGTCAGCGGGCTCCTGGCGATGCTGCCGGTGATCGCCACGGTCCTCGCGATCTTCACCCATCGCCGGGACGGCGCCGGCACCGCGATCGGCGTGCTGCGGGGCATCCTGACCGGACTCGTCGGAACGGCGGCGTTCCTGGCGGTCGTCAGCGCCTCGATCGTGCGCCTCGGTGTCGCGCTCTCGTTCGCGGCCGCGATCGCGACCGTGGTCGCGGTCCAGCTGCTGGCCCTGACGGCCCTGCGCCGCCAGGGCGCCACGGGCGTCGGGCAGGCTGGCGCCGGTAGGGCCTGACGCCGCCCCGGCGGCTACGGAACCGTGCACCGCCGCTGGCAGGATCTCGACCGTCGCGTTGTAGTCGGGGACCAACGCGACCGGGTCGCGGCGGCCCGGTCTGATCAGCGGGTTCGCCTCGGGAAAGAACATCTGCACGTTGCGCGGCCGGATCGCTGCAAGCCTGACGTGTGCCTGCACCTCGCCATCCGTGGAGCGCACCCGCACCGGATCGCCTTCGCGGAGCGCCAGCGCCGACGCGTCCTCGCGCGAGATGAAGAGCGCGTCGCGCATGGCGCCGGTCAGCGGATCGCGTTGCTTGAACACCATCGAGTTGAACTGCTTGCCGCGCCGGGTCGAGAGCAGGAAGTGTCCATCCGGGATCGCCAGCTCGGGCGGCTCGACCGGATCGAAGTGCGCCTTGCCGTCCGGCGTCGGGAAGACCCAGCCGTCACAGAGGCGCTCGCCGCCCCACTGCACTTGGTCGCCGGCCCTGCGCAGCGTCTCGATCCCCCGGTACGCCGGTATCACCCGCGCGATCTCGTCGCGGATCTGCTGCCCGCTGCGGAACTCGACCAGGTGCGCCCGCTCCGGGTCGACCCTGTGGGCCAGATCGACGAAGATCTCCCACTCGCTGCGCGCCTCGCCGACCCGAGGGCCCGGGATGCGCGGGCTGAACAGGACCCGTCGCTCGGTCGTCGTTTCCGTGCCTCCGCCGGGCTGTTCGTAGCGCGTCCGTGCCGGCAGCAGCACCACCGCCTCGGCCGGGTCGACCAGCATCTGGGTGGTGACCACGATGTCCTGATGGACGCGCAGCGGCACCCGCGCGAGCGCCTCGTGGACCGCCGCCGGATCGGGCAGGACGTCGAGGAAGTTGCCGCCGCTCGAGTAGAGGACGTCCAGCTCGCCACGGCCCGCCGCTTCGATCATCTCGGCCGCCGACAGTCCCCGTTCGCCGCGCACCGCGAAGCCGTACTGGGCGGAGAGTCTCGCGGCGCTCTCCGGCGTGATCGGGATACCGCCCGGCAGCACGGTCGCGTAGCAGCCCATCTCGGCGCCGCCCTGTACCCCAGAGTGGCCGCGCATCGGCATCAACCCGGCCCCCACGCGCCCGACGTTACCGCGGGCCAGTGCCAGGTTCACCATCGCCCGCACGTTGTCGCTCCCGCAGACGTGCTGCGTGATGCCCATCGCCCAGACGATCACCGCCGATCCGGCCGCGGCGTAGAGCCGCGCGAACTGCGCCATCTGCGCCCGGGTCGCGCCGCTCGCGCGCTCCAGGTCGTCGAACGACTGGCGGTCCAGTGAGGCGCGCAGCTCCTCGAAGCCGCTCGCGTGCTCCGCAATGAACCGCTCGTCGACGCCACCTTCGGCGATGAGGAGCTTGAGGACGCCGTTGATGAACGCGACGTCGCCGCCCGTGTGCACGGGGAACCAGGCATCGCTCATCTTGGTGCCGAAGATCGCGCTCTCGACGTTGGAGGGCACCCAGTAGCGCTCCATGCCGGGCTCGCGGAGCGGGTTGACGACGATGACCTTGGTCCCGCCCTTGCGTGCCAGGTAGAGGTACCTCATGAAGACCGGCTGCGCGTTCGCCACGTCGGCCCCGAAGATCACGACCAGGTCGCTCTGCAGGACGTCGGTGTAGGAGATCGTGGTGGCGGCTACGCCGAGCGCCTTCTTGAGCCCTGCCGTGGAGGGCGAATGGCAGACTCGGGCCGCATTGTCGACGTTGTTCGTGCCGAGGAAGCGCGCGACCTTCTGCGCGACGTAGTAGACCTCGTTGGTGATGCCGCGGCTGGTCAGGTAGAACGCGATCCGGTCGGGACCGGCGCGGCGGATGCGGCCCGCGATCAGCTCGAGCGCCTCATCCCAGGTGCTGCGGCGGAAGCCCGGCTCCCCCTGCCGCCGCACCATCGGGTAGGCCAGCCGCCCCATGTCCCGCAGCTCCGCCCCGCTCATCGCGCGCAGCGCCGCGACGTCCGCCAGGCGGCCGTGGTCGAACGGGCGCGCGGTGTTGTACTTGAGCAGGTTCAGGCGGGTCGTGCAGAGATGCACGCCGTCGATCGTCCAGTCGTGGAAGCCGCTGACGCCGAGGGCGCAGCCATCGCAGACGCCGTTGCGCAGGATGCGCAGCGCGTACGGGAGGGCGTGCCGGTTCTCCCAAATGGTCTGGGCGATCTCGAGATAGTGGTTCGGTTTCTGCTCGCCGATCCCGTTCGGCTTCCAGCCCGCCCAGAGTTCCGGGGCGACGAGTCGGGGCCGCTTGGGCCCGCGCGCCCGGGGGGCCTGTGCCGGTCGCTGCCCGCCTTCCGGCATCCCCTCTGCTGCCGACGATTGGTGGATGGCCATGTCAGACCTCCAGCTCGATCCGCTCTGGGTGGGCGTACACGTTGAAGCCATCGCCTCGGAGGAAGCCGACCAGCGTCATGCCCAGCCGTGCGGCGGACTCGGCCGCCAGATCGGTGGGCGCGGAGATCGCGCAGGTCACGGGGATCCCGGCCATCGCGGCCTTTTGCACGATCTCGAAACTGATCCGCCCAGAGACCAGCAAGAGCGATCGGCGCAGCGGCAGGCGACCGGCCAGCAGCATCGCTCCCACCAGTTTGTCGACGGCGTTGTGGCGCCCGACGTCCTCGCGTGCGGCGATCAGGCGCCCCGAGGTGTCGAAGAGCCCGGCCGCGTGCAGGCCGCCGGTGGCCTCGAACGCGCGCTGGGCGGCGCGCAGGGCCAGCGGCAGCCGCAGCACCGCCTCCCGCGGGACGGTGGGGCCGGCAGGGAGCGGCTCGCAACGCAGCACCACCGCGTCGAGACAGGCCTTGCCGCAGATGCCGCAGCTCGCGGTGGCCACGAAGTTGCGGCCGGAGACCGTGTCGGCATCGAACGCCCGGGTGAGCCGCACGGTGACGACGTTGTCGGGCCGTCCGACCGTGCCCGGATCGCCGAGCTCGATCCCGACGATTTCGCCAGGGGCGATCAGGCCCTCGGTGCAGAGGAAACCCGCGGCCAGTTCTTCGTCGTGCCCCGGCGTGCGCATGGTGACCGCCACGGAGACCGCGCACTGACCGGGACCCGCGACGCGGATCTCCATCGGCTCCTCGCCGGCGAGCGCGTCTGGGCGTGAGGAGACTGCGGTACCGCGGACGGCGAGCGTCCGCGTCGCGACGACGTCCCGGCTCGGCGAGGAAAGCTTGGCGGACACCGCGCTGCCTCGGGATGCTTGGCCTGAGCGGGCAATCGGCTCAGCGGCACCGTCGCCCGATCTGGGGGCGAGCGGTGCGCCCGACTATAGCCCATCAGGCTCGGCTGTGCCGTCGGGCGCGATGGTGGGCGCTCGCCATGGCCGGCGGCGCAGGGCGCGTGCGGTGGGCGTGCCGCGCCCGAGGCGCCACAATATCCTGGAGCGGTCCGGTACCGCGCGGTCGACGGAGGTGGTGCGCTCGATGGACGATCGGTCGGAGCCGGTGAACGGTCTCAGCCTGGACGCCTGGCTGGCGCTGCTGCAGGAGGTCCCAGGACTCGCCGCGCTCGAGGTCAGCCGCGACGAGCAGCGTGCGCTGCTCGACTTGACCCGCGTGGCCGCGCATCGCAGCGCGCGCGCGGCGGCCCCCATCACGGCGTTTCTGGTCGGTCTGGCGCTCGCATCGACCGAACCCGCGCAGCGGGCCGCCCGGATCCGCCACTTCACGGCCCTGCTCGAGTCGTCCGCCGCGGACGTGCCTGCCGCGCCGCCGGACACGGGCGGCGGCTGAGGCGGGCGGGGGCCGAGGCGGGCGGACGTGGCGCCGTCTGCCGTGATCGAGCTGCGCTGTTACGGGCCCCTGAACGACTTCCTGCCCCTGGCCCTCCGGGGGCGCTCGTTCCGGCGTCGGCTCTTCGGCACGCCGGCCGTCAAGGACGTGATCGAAGCCGCCGGGATCCCGCATCCGGAGGTCGAGGTCGTGCTCGTGAACGGCACGGCTGTCCCGTTCGGGCACCGGCTCGCGCCCGGTGATCGGGTCGCCGTCTACCCGCCCTTCCGTTCGCTCGACCTAGACGCCGTGGTGCGCGCGGACCCCCGGCGTGTGACAGGCGGGGAGCCGCAGTTCGTGCTCGACGGGCACCTCGGCCGGCTCGCCGCGTACCTGCGGTTGGCCGGTTTCGATACGCTCTACCGGCGCGATGCCGAGGACGACGGACTGGCGCGTCTCGCGGCGGATGGACGCATCCTGCTCACCCGCGACATCGGGCTACTGAAGCGGTCCGCGGTCGTCCGGGGCGCCTTCGTGCGATCGGATCGCCCGGCAGACCAGCTCGTCGAAACCTTCCGCCGGTTCGATCTGGCCACCGCGGTCCGCCCCTTCGCGCGCTGCCTGCGCTGCAATCGGCTTCTCGAGCCGGTGGAGCGGGAGGCCGTGCGCGATCTCGTCCCGACCAGGGTCTACCGCGAACAGGCCGCCTTCCGGCGCTGCCCGCAGTGCGGAGGGTTGTTCTGGCGGGGCTCGCACGTCGCGCGCATGGCGCGGCTGCTCGAGCGGACGCTGCGGGCCGCCGCGGGGCCGGATTGCAAGCCGTTGCAGTAGCGGTATGATGCGCCCACTCGACACAATCGCAGCAGCGAGGTCCGCGTCCCGTGTCTACTCTCTGGCGAGTCGTCTCCCGTCCGAGCCCGCTGCGCACGAGGATCGTCGCGATCTACGGCGGCCTGGTCGGGTTCACGATCTTGTGCCTCGCCCTCCTCCTCACGGTCGGGCTCCCATACCCGCAGCTGGTGGGCGCGGGCGTCCTGGCCTACACGCTCGGCCTGCGCCACGCCTTCGACGCCGACCACATCGCCGCCATCGACAACACCACCCGTAAGCTGATGCAGGACGGGCAACGACCGGTGGCGGTGGGCCTCTTCTTCTCGCTCGGCCACTCGACGATCGTGGTGCTCCTCTCGGTGCTGCTGGCGATCTCGGCCTCGGTCGCGAGCGACATCCCGACGCTCCAGAGCGTCGGCGGTCTGATTGGGACGGCTGTCTCGGCGACCTTCCTGCTCGTGATCGGCCTGATCAACCTCGTCGTGCTGGTCGACATCTACCGGCTGTTCCGGCAGGTCTCGGCGGGCGCCGGCTACAGCGATCAGTCGCTCGAGGAGCTGCTCCAGAACCGCGGCGTGTTGGCGCGCATCTTCCGGCCGATGCTGCGGCTGGTGCGCAAGAGTTGGCACATGTACCCGGTCGGGTTTCTCTTCGGACTCGGGTTCGATACCGCGAGCGAAGTGGCCCTGCTGGGGTTGGCGGCGACCGCCGGCGGCGAGCGGATTCCGATCGCGTTCATCCTGATCCTGCCGGCCCTCTTCGCGGCGGGCATGATGACGATGGACTCGACCGACCAGATCCTGATGCTGGGCGCCTACGGCTGGGCGTTCCTGCGGCCGATCCGCAAGCTGTACTACAACCTCACGATCACCTTCATCTCGGTCGTCATCGCTTTCGTCATCGGCGGCATCGAGGTACTCAGCATCATCGGCGACCAGCTCGGTCTGCGCGGCGGCATCTGGAGCTTCGTCGCGAACCTCGACTTCGCGGTGGTGGGCGTCGTGATCGTCGGGATCTTCCTCGTGAGCTGGGTCGGCTCGACGCTGATCTACCGGCTCAAGGGCTACGATGCCCTGGGGGGACCTGCGGGCCCAGAACCGGCGGAGACCGCGGTCCCGGAGCCGGCCGAGGCGGGGCCGGCCGAGTCGGCCGCGTAGCAGCGGTCGCGTGGTGCAGCTCGCGTCGTCTCCGCCACAAGGGAGGGATCGCTTGCCACGGCGTACAGAAGGGCCCCACGCCGAGCGCCATCCGCGGGGGGCGCCGGCCGGCCCGTGGGAAGGGCTCGCCGAACGGATGCGCGCCAGCGGCCTGCGCTGGACGCCCCAGCGCCGGGCGCTCGTCGCGGTGCTCCGTGAGACGAACGGCCACGTGTCGGCAGCCGAGTTGATCGAACGCTGTCGAGCGCGCGACCCGGCCACGACCCCTTCGACCGTCTATCGCACGCTCGACGTGCTCGAGGTGCTGGGCCTCGTGCGCCACGGCCATGGGATCGACGGCCGCGGCGAGTACCACGTGCTGCCGCAGACCGAGCATGGACATCTGTACTGTCGTGAGTGCGGCGCGACGCGCGAGATCTCCGACGCCGACGCGGCCGCGCTGGTGGCCCAGTTCGAGACGCGCCATGGGTTCGCGGTGGACCTCTCGCACGTGACGATCGTGGGGCGCTGCCGATCATGTCGGGAGGCGGCGCGCCGCGTCCCGGGCTCGGCGGCCACGGCCGACCGTCAGCCGTAGCGGGCGTCGCGCTCGCGCAGCGCGGCCACCAGCTGCGCCTCGGTGGGCGTGCTGCCCAGTCCCAGGGCCCCGCCGACGACAGCCGCCGGCGGTGGGTCGAGGTGCGTCGAGCGGAGGACCTCCCAGGCCGCGGGGGCGAAGACCTCGTCTGGCGTGCCGTCCGCCACGATGGCGCCCTCGCGCATCACCACGACCCGCTCGAAGGTCTCCGCCACGAAGCGCATATCGTGGCTCGTGGCGAGCACCGTCCGGCCCTCGTCCGCGAGACGCCGCACGACCTCCTCGACCAGGCCGAGCCCGCGCCCATCCTGCCCGGTCGTCGGTTCGTCGAGCGCGACGATCGGCGTGCGCATGGCGAGGATCGCGGCCAGGGCGACCAGCTTGCGCCGCGAGAACCCGAGGTTGAACGGGTTCGCGTGCTCGAGGCCACGCAGCCCGACCGCCTCGAGCGCCTCCATCACCGCAATGGCCAGGTCCGCGCCGGTCAGGCCCAGGTTGCGGGGACCGAAGGCGACCTCGTCCGCCACCTGTTCCTCGAAGATCTGCAGGTCGGGGTTCTGGAAGAGGAGACCGACCTGCCGGGCAATCCGCTCGACCGGCACCCCCGCGGTCTCGCGTCCGCGCACGAGCACCCGGCCGGCGCTGGGGCGCAGCAGTCCGTTCAGATGGCGCAGCAAGGTCGACTTGCCGCTGCCGTTCTGGCCGACGATCGCCACCCGCCCGCCCTCGGGGACGGCCAGGCAGACGTCGCGGAGTGCCCAGGTCCCGTCAGGGTAGACGAACGAGACGCCTTCGAGCTCGATGGCGTGGCTCGGCCGGCTGCCCCCCGCACTCACCGCCCCGCCTCAGCGTCGAGGCCGCCCGGTCCGGGGCGGAGTGCCGCCACTACCGCCGCCTCGTCGAAGCGCACACCGGCGGCGCGCGCAGCCCGGGCGATGCGGATCCGCGAAGGGGGCAGGATCGCGAGCGCCTCGAGCAGCCGGTCGGCGAAGACCGTCTCGGCCGGCCCGTCGCGCACGACCGTGCCGTGGTCCATCAGGAGCAGCCGCTCGCAGAGCCCGTCGAGCAGGTCGAGCTTGTGCTCGATCACCAGGAGCGCGGTGCCGGTCGCGGCGAGGGCGTGGAGGGCCGCGCCGACGAGCCGCGTGCCGGCCGGATCGAGCTGCGCGGTCGGCTCGTCGAGGACGAGGTGGGCCGGATGCATCGCGAGCAGCGAGGCGATCGCGACCAGCTGGGCCTCGCCGCCGGACAGCCGGCGTGGATCGCGCAAGGCCAGGTCGTCGATGGCGAGCCGCCCGAGGGTCTCCTCCACCCGCGCGACGATCTCGGCACGGTCGAGTCCCAGGTTCATCGGCCCCAGCGCCACCTCCTCGAACACGGTGCTGCTGACCTGCGAAATCTGCGTCGCCGGGTTCTGGAAGACGTAGCCGACCCGCTGCGCCACCTCGTACCCGGGACGCCCGGTCATGCGCTCGCCGTCGACCTCCAGATACCCGTCGAACGCGCCCCCCACCACGGCGGGCGCCATGCCTGCGGCGAGCAGGCCCAGCGTGGACTTGCCCGCCTCGTTCGGCCCGGTCAGCCCGACGATCTCCCCGTGGCGGATCTCGACGGCCACGTCGTGCACGGCGGGCTCCCGCGCGGCCGGATAGCGGTAGCTGCGACAGACGAGGCGCAACATCAGGCGAGCCAGCCGCCCAGGCGGGCGGCGATCACCAGCAGCACCGCGCCGAGCAGGGCGG
>JAKAMV010000360.1 GCA_021812735.1 Chloroflexota bacterium
TCCGATCTTATCCCGCGCACCCCGATGACGCGCTCGCCGCGCTCACCACGGCGACGATGCCGTGGCCCGGGCCGGCGCTCATCTGGGCCGAGGCGACCGCGGGCCGAGCGCGCTTCCTGCCGGGTCGGTGAGCGAAGGTGGTGCTAGACTCAGCGCCCTCGGGGCGTGGCGCAGCCTGGTAGCGCACCTGAATGGGGTTCAGGAGGCCGAGCGTTCGAATCGCTCCGCCCCGACCACTCTCCCACGCACGAAATAGCCCCCGGAGTGGCCTCCGGGGGCTTTCGTTTGGGCGCCGTGCCGAGTTGCGTACCGACGTCAACCCGGGCAGGCGGTCCCAAGCGCTCAGCCGGCGTTGGCCTCGGCGGCCCGGACCTGGCTCTGGAACGCGGCCCCGCGGTGCGAGCCGTCGCAGAACGGCTTGGTGTTGGAGTGGCCGCAGCGGCACAGGAACACGGGCTGGCCCTCGGGCACCGGGAACGCCCGACCCTGGCCGTCGAGGAGGGTGACGGGCCCCTCCACCTTGAGGTTCCCGTTGTCGCGGACGGTGATGGTGACGTCGGGCATGGTTCCTCCGTGGAGTGGCGGCGAGGGCAGGGCTGATGCCCAGCCCAATGCGGTTCGGGCTGCGACACCCTGCGGATCGCTCGCCCGTATCATCGCCCGGACTGAGCGGAGGCGACATGGGCGACAAGGGAACGGGCGGGGCTGGCACCACCGGGGCGCCCCGGGACGCCAGCGCGACCGGGGCGCCCCGGGACGCCGGCACCACCGGGGCGCCCCGGGACGCCAGCACGCCCGAGCGCCGGCCGGACCCGCCGCTGACGCGGTGGCGGTTCCTGGGCGCATTCGCGCTCGACTGCGCCCTGTTCTTCTGGGTGCTCGCGATCTTCGCCTTCGCCGGTCTCGGCCCGCTCGGCGTGGCCCCGGCGATCGTGGTCGCGACCGCGCTCACAGGCCGGCTCGCCAAGATCCGCCACGTGCCCGCCCTGCTGGCGATCGGCACGCTGTCGTTCGTGACGATGGTCGCGATCACCTATGCCGTCGCGATCATGGTGGTGCTCCGCGCGGGCGGCGCGCCGGGCTGACGGCGTCGGCTGTCCCGGCCCGCGGCCCGGAGGGGTCGGCTCCGGAGCCGGGCGCCTAGCATGCGCACGGCGCGGCGAGACCGCCACCGGGGCGACCGGCGCCGTGGACGAGGGGCTGACCGTGCTCGAGGCGCAGGCGAGGAAGGGGCCGATCCCCGACCGCGCGCGGGCGGTGATCATCGGCGGGGGCGCCATCGGCACCAGCATCGCGTACCACCTGGCGAGGCTGGGCTGGACGGACGTCGTCCTCCTGGAGCGGAGGCAGCTGACGGCCGGCACCACGTGGCACGCGGCCGGGCTGATCACCTCGGCCGGCATGGCCACCGAGACGCTGCTCTGGATGTCCCGCTACACGCGCGACCTGTGCGCCTCGCTGGAGGCCGAGACGGGCCAGGCGACCGGCTTCCGGCCCATCGGCCACTGCCACCTCGCCACCACCCGCGAGCGGCTGGAGACGCTGCGCCGCGAGGCCGCGTTCGTCCGGACGTTCGGCGTGGACGACCAGGAGATCTCGGCCGGCGAGTTCGCGAAGCTCTGGCCGGCGGCCAGGACCGACGACATCCTGGCCGCCTTCTACGTTCCCGACGAGGGCCGCGCGAACCCGGCCGACCTCACCCAGGCCTACGCCAAGGGCGCCCGCATGCGGGGCGCGCGCCTGGCGGAGGGCGTGACCGTCACGGGCATCACGCAGGTGAGGGGCCGGGTCACGGGCGTCCTGACCGACCGGGGGCCAATCCGTGCCGACGTGGTGGTGAACGCCGCTGGCATGTGGGGCCGCGAGGTTGGCGCCATGGCCGGCGTGAGCGTGCCGCTGCAGGCCGCCGAGCACTACTACCTCATCACCGACACCGTCCCTTGGGCGCACCCGGACCTGCCGGTGGTGGAGGACCCGGACCGCTACGGCTACTACCGCGAGGAGGGCGGCGGCATCATGGTCGGGCTGTTCGAGCCCGTGGCCAAGGCGTGGTCGCTGGACCGCGTCCCGCAGGACATCGCGTTCGCCAGCCTGGATCCGGACTGGGGGCGCATCACGCCGTTCCTCGACGGGGCGATGGACCGCTTCCCCAGCCTCCGCGAGGCCGGCGTCCGGACGCTGTTCTGCGGCCCCGAGTCGTTCACGCCGGACACGATGCCCCAGCTCGGCGAGGCGCCGGAGCTCCGCGGCTTCTACGTGGCGGCGGGGCTCAACTCGCTAGGCATCCTGCTCAGCGGTGGCGTCGGATCCGTGGTGGCGGAGCTGATCGACACCGGGATCGCGCCGGTGGACCTGTCGGGTATGCACGTGGACCGCACGCAGGCCTTCGAGACCAGCCGCCGCTACCGGCGCGACCGGGCGGTGGAGCAGCTGGGCCGGCTGTTCGGCGACTCGGGCTTCCCCAACTGGCGTCCCAAGACGGCCCGCAACGTCCGGCGCTCCGTCATCCACGATCGTCTGGCCGCCGCCGGCGCCCACTTCGCGCCGTCGTCCGGCTTCGAGTACGCGGAGTGGTTCGCGCCCGGCGGGCAGCCGCTCGAGATCAAGGTCGGCTGGGGGAGGGACGCCTCGTTCCCGCTCCAGGCTGCCGAGCACCGGGCCGTCCGCGAGGGCGTGGGCGTGATCGACATGAGCATCATGGCCAAGGTGCTGGTCCAGGGCCGGGACGCGGAGACCGTGCTCAACCGCGTGTGCGCGAACAACGTGGCCGTGGAGCCGGGGCGCCTGGTCTACACCCAGTGGTGCAACGAGGCGGGCGGCATCGAAGCGGACGTCACCGTGACGCGCCTCGCGGAGGACCGGTTCCTGGTGGTGGCCACGGACACGATCCACCGGCGCCTGGAGGCGTGGATCCGGCGGCACACGCCGGACGGCGCCAATCTCACGACCGCGGACGTGACCGCCGGCACCACGCTCCTGACGGTCCAGGGCCCCCGCTCCCGAGAGCTGCTCCAGGGGCTGACGGGCGCGGATCTGTCCAGCGACGCGTTCCCGTACCTCGCGGCCCGCGAGATCGACCTCGGCTACGCCCGTGTCTGGGCGATGCGCGTGACCTACGTCGGCGAGCTGGGCTACGAGCTCCACATCCCCGCCGACCAGGCGCTCACCGTCTACGAGCAGCTGTCCGAGGCGGGCGCGGCGGTCGGCCTCGCCAACGTGGGCCTGGGCGCGATGGGCAGCCTGCGCCTGGAGAAGGCGTACCGCGACTACGGGGTGGACATAGACAACACCGACACGCCGCTCGACGCCGGGCTCGGCTTCGCGGTGGCGTGGGACAAGCCGGGCGGCTTCGTCGGGCGCGAGGCGCTGCTGCGGCAGCGGGCGTCCCGGGTGCCGAGGCGCCGCCTGGTGCAGGTGCTCGCCCTTGACCCGGGGCCGCTCCTGTACGGCCACGAGCCCCTCCACCGGCGCGGACGCCTCGTGGGGCGCAACCGGGTCGGCGCCTACGGGCACACGCTTGGCGGGGCCGTGGGGCTGGCGATGCTCGAGGACGAGGCGGGCCTGCCCGCAGCGGACGTCCCCGGCGACGACTACGAGATCGACGTGGCGGGCGTGCGCTGCCCCGCTCGCGTGTCGCTGCGGCCGCTGTACGACCCGGAGCGGGCGCGGATCCTCGCCTGAGCCCGACCGCGGACCGGCGGCGGGCGGCGCGATGCCTGCCTCGCGGCGGGCCGCCACCGTATCCTCTCGCTGGGCGCGCCGCCTGGCGTGCAGCAGGAGGCCGCGATGACCTGGCTCGACCCAAGCGACGACCGGGCGACGCAGGGCCCCCCGGCCGATCCCGAGGGAGGCGCCCCGGCGCCCACGCCCGTCCACCCGCCGGCCGGCGGGCCGCCGCCGGCGTGGGATCGCCCTCCGGTGCCGCTCGCCCCGTGGGGGCCGCCGGGGATGGCGCCGGGGATGGCGCCCGCGGGCGGCGGGGCAACGGGCCTCCGGTACGGCCGCACGGTTGATCGCGCCATGGCGTGGTGGCTCGACAGCGTCCTCGTGGCCGTCCCTGCCTACGCGATCGCGGCGCTGGTTGGCGGCGGGGCGGTCTCGAGCGGCCTGCGTCTCGGTGGCGCCTCGCTGGTGGCCGGGGTGATCGCCGTCGGCATCCACCTGCTGTACTTCGTGGGCTTCTGGACCGGGGGCTCGCGGGCCACCCCCGGCATGCGCCTGATGAAGCTCCAGATCGGCGACGCCGGGACCGGCGCGGTGCCGACCGTCCGGCAGGGGCTGGTCCGGTGGCTCGCGCTGGGCGGCGCATTCCAGGTTGCCGAGATCCTTCCCGGCACGGACTGGGTGAGCGTCGCCTCGTTCGCCTGGGTCTTCGTCCTGCTGGCCTCCACGGCCACCAGCCCCACGAAGCAGGGCCTGCACGACCGGATGGCCGGCACGGCCCTCGTGCAGCCGCTCGACGCCAAGACGCCCGCTCGGGCGTGCCTGGTCCTCGTGATCGGCCTGGTTGTCGTGTGGCTGGTCGCGGCGGCGGTGCTCGTCCTCCTGGGCGGGCAGATCTCGGGGATCCTCTCGAGCGTCGGCGCGTCGGTCTGAGGCGCCGGCCGCGGCGGGAGCGGTCGGGGACGGCCCCGCCGGCGCCGTGCCGCGACGAGGCTAGACTCTGGCTGCGTGCAGGCCGACGTCCGGGCGCCCATCCCGCGGAGTGGCGGCGCCACCCAGCCCAAGGAGGCCATCGTGTCAGAGCCGGTCGAGGTCCAGTACTTCTACAAGACCAGGTGGGGCCACCACGACGAGTGGACGGCGCTGTTCCTCAAGAACCACTGGCCCATCCTTCGCGAGCAGCTGGCGGCGGGCCGCTTCACCGCCGTCCGCATGGCGACGCCGCGCTTCCACGGCGACGGGCTGGCCGGCTGGGACGTCATGGTCTCCATCACCTACCGAGACTGGGCCGCGATGGAGCAGCACTCCGAAGCCGAGATCGTCGGGCGGCTCTATCCGGACCAGGCGACGTTCCGGGCGGAGGAGGCGCGCCGGTTCGAGATCCTCGAGGCCCACTGGGACGTCGTGCTCGAGGAGCGGGAGCTGCCCTGACCGCCGCGGCCGCGCCGGGGCCGTACCGGTACCATCGGCCGGTGACCGCCATCGCCCGAGACCGGATCGCCGCCCTCGTCGTCGGCCTGAGCGCCGCCGTCGTCATCATCGCGGTCGCCATCCTGCCGTTCCTGACGCCCGTGTGGATGGCCGTGGGCCAGGCGCAGGCGCAGGCGACGGCCTGGACCGGGTACACGGATGCCCAGCTGAGCTACGTCACGGGCGCCATCGTCCATGACCTGGTGGTTGGCCCGCCGGACTTCGCAGTGGCGCTGCCAGGGACGGCCGTGCCCGTCCTGACCCCGGCCGAGCGTTCCCACATGCGCGACGTGCGGGGCGTGTTCGCCGGGTTCTACGCGGTCGCGACGGTTGCCGCGCTCGTGCTCGTCGCCGCGTTCGCCCTCGCCCGGGGACGCGGCGCCCGGGCACGCCTGTGGCGTTGGCTGGCGCGCGCCGGCGTGGTGATCGCGGCGGTGACGCTCGTGGGCGGCGGGCTCGGCGTGCTCGTGTTCGACCAGGCCTTCACGCTGTTCCACGAGGTCTTCTTCCCCGAGGGGAACTGGTCGTTCGACCCGCGCGTGTCGAAGCTGGTCCAGATCTTCCCCGACCAGTTCTGGTCCGACACCACGGTCGGGGTGGGGATCGTGATCGTGGCGCTCGCCCTCGCCCTCCGGTGGCTGGCCGGCCGCCGCGCCGCCCGCCTGGGATCCGGCGCCGCCGGGGCGACGGCGTCGTGAACGGCGGCATCGCCGTCGCCAACCTGTTCGGGATCGAGGTTCGCGTCTCGCTGACCCTCGCGATCATGGTGGGCTTCGTGGCGCTGATCGGGACCGACCAGGCGGCCCTCGTGGATCCGGGCCTGCCCGCGGCCCTCCAGTGGGTCGTCGGGGTTGGCGTGGCGGTCCTGTACCTCGTCTCGGTGGTCGTCCACGAGCTCTCGCACGCGCTCGTGGGGCGGCGCGTGGGCGTGACGACGACCTCGGTGGTCCTCGGCCTGGTGGGCGGTCTCGCGCCGCTGTCGATCGAGGCGTCGCAGCCTCGCGACGAGCTGGCCATCGCCGTCGCCGGGCCGATCGCCTCGCTCGCGATCGCGGCGGTCGTGCTGCCCCTGGGCATCGCCTTCGGGTTCGAGGGGTCGTCCGCGGGGCCGGTCTCGGGCGCCCTGTTCGTGCTCGGCGCCCTCAACCTCATGCTGGGCCTGACGAGCCTGCTGCCCGGGCTGCCGCTCGACGGCGGGCGCGTCGTGCGGGCGATCGCCTGGGCGCGCACCGGGGACCGCGACCGGGCGGCGATCGCGACGGCCCGCGTCGGGCGCCTGCTCGGCTGGGCCGTCACGGCGGTCGGCCTGCTGGTCATCCTGGTCCAGGACGTGGCGGTCGGGATCATGCTGGCCGCGATGGGCTACCTCCTGGGCGGGGCGTCACGCGGCCTGGAGCAGCGCGCGGAGCTCGAACGCCTGCTGCGCGGCATGACGGTCGCCGACGCGCTGATCCGCGACGTGTCCAGCGTGCCGCCGGGCCTCACCGTGGACACGTTCGCGGCGCAGTTGGGCGTCGAGGGCGCGCCCCCGGCCGTGCCCGTGGTGGAGGGCGGGCGGGTGCTCGGGGTCGTGGGCGTCACGGCGCTGCGCCGGCTCGGCGCCCGCCGCCTTGCCGAGCGCCGGGCGGCGGACGTGATGGCGAAGCCGCCCCAGGCGCCGCTGGTCGCGCCGGGGGAGCCGATCTGGTCGGTGATGGAGACGATGCAGCGACGTGGCCTCGACGGCCTCGCCGTGGTGGAGGAGGGCGTACTGGTGGGGATGGTCACACGCGTGTCGGCGGCCGAGGCGATGCGCTCCCGGCTGCCGCAACCCGCGCCGGCCCGAGGATGGCGCCGGTGACCGGGGGACGCGGGCTGGTCCCGGTGGAGGAGGCCCAGGCCACGGTGCTCGCCGGGGTTGAGCCGCTGGAAGCGGACCTGCCCATGGCCCCCGAGGCCGCGCTCGGCCGCGTGCTGGCCGCGGATGTCGCGGCCCGGACGTCCTTGCCGCCGTGGGACAACTCGGCGATGGACGGCTACGCCGTGCGGGCGGCCGACGTGGCGCGGGCCGCCGACGCGGACCCCGTCCGCCTCGCGGTGGTGGGGGAAGTCCCCGCCGGCGGCTCGCCTGGGGTGCGGGTGGTGGAGGGCAGCGCGGTCCGCATCGCGACGGGGGCCCCCGTGCCGCCCGGGGCGGATGCGGTTGTCGCGGTTGAGCAGACGACGCCCCTCGACGGCTCCGGGATGTCCGGCCCGCGCGGGCGCGAGGCCGCCGGCCCGCTGCCGGCAGCCTGCCTGGTGCACGAGCCGGTCCGTCAGGGCGCCAACATCCGGTCGGCGGGCGACGACGTCCGGCACGGCCAGGTCGTCGCTCGCGCGGGCACCCTCGTGACGCCGGCGGTCATCGCCCTGACGGCGGGCGCCGGCGCGGACCGCGTGACGGTGCGCCGACGGCCCGTGGTGGCGGTGCTGGCCACCGGTGACGAGATCCGGGCGGCCGGGGAGCCGCTGGGCCCCGCCGGCATCCCCGACGCCAACGGTCCTGGCCTGCGGTCGCTGATCCGCGAGGCCGGGGGCGAGGCGCTGGACCTCGGGATCGCCCGAGACAGCCTGGGCGACGTGCTGGAGCGACTACGGCGCGGCGTGGAGGCGGCCGATCTGGTCGTGGCGGCGGGCGGCGTGTCCGTCGGGCCCTACGACGTGGTGCGCACCGCGCTGGACACAGTCGGGCACGTTGACCTCTGGCGCGTGGCGCTGCAGCCCGGCAAGCCGTTCACCTTCGGGCGCGCCGATGTCCCGGGCCGGCCGGCGCCGGTGCTCCTGTTCGGGCTGCCGGGCAATCCGGTGTCGGTGTTCGTGACCTTCGAGCTGTTCGTGCGCCCGGTGCTCCGGCGCCTGGCCGGTCTCGAGCGCCTGCACCGTCCCGCCGACCGGTGCGTGCTCGAGGAGGCGGTCAGCAAGAGCCTGGGCCGCCGAGGCATGCAGCGCGTCGTCGCGCTCCGGGCGGCTGACGGCAGCCCGCTGCGCGACGGCCTCGGCCGGGTGCGCGTCCGCCTCGCGGGAGGGCAGGGGAGCCACGTCCTCTCGGCCCTCGCCGCCGCCGACGCTCTGGCGGTCGTGCCGGAGGACCTGGCGCGCGCGGAGGCCGGGACCGAGCTCGAGCTGCGCTGGCTGGACCGCGCCTGATGTCGCGGGGCCAGCCGCGCCGGGCGCCGGCCGGCCGGACCCGCAAATCGATGCGCCACTGGCGATGTTAACAGTTATCATTCCGCGCGACAACTGACGAACGGCGGTGCCGGGCGGGGCCGTTGGCCCCCCGCGCGCCCGCCGGGATCGCTAGCATCGAGCGTGCCACGGAGGACGCATGGACCGCAACGACGCCCCGCGCACCGAACGCCGGCGGCTGACCCACGTCGATCGGCGGGGTCGGCCCCGGATGGTTGACGTGTCCGGCAAGCCCGCGACGGCCCGCCGCGCCGTCGCGGAGGCCGAGGTGGCCGTCGCGCCCGACACGATGAGCCTGGTCATCGACGGCGGCGGCACCAAGGGCGACGTGCTCACGGTGGCCGAGCTCGCCGGGGTGATGGGCGGCAAGCGAACCAGCGAGCTGATCCCGCTCTGCCATCCCCTGGCGCTGACCGACCTGGTGGTGAGCGTGACGCCGGACCGGGCGGCGGGCGTGCTCCGCATCCGCGCCGAGGCCGCCACCACCGGGCCCACCGGGGTCGAGATGGAGGCGCTGACCGCCGCGTCGATCGCGGCGCTGACCGTCTACGACATGGTCA
>JAKAMV010000361.1 GCA_021812735.1 Chloroflexota bacterium
ATCCTCGAGGCGCGCGCGGCGAGCGGCGCGTCACGGCGGGCCGCCCGAGCGGCTCCAGCGGCGGACGGCCCCGCGTGAGCGCCCCCGGCCGCACGACCCAGCCGCCCCCGGCGCCCCTCCCCGCTGCTGCGCCCTCCTGGTGGCTGCGCCCGGGCCTCGAGGTGCGCGACGACCGGCTGACGCTCAACGGCGCCGACCTCGACGCGCTCCTCCGGGAGCACGGCGCGCCGCTGTTCGTGTACGACCTGGCGCGGCCCGCCGAGAACGTGCGCGCGCTCCAGTCGGCGCTGCGCCGGGCGCGCCTGCCCTACGTGACGCGGTTCGCGCTCAAGTCCTGCCCGGACCCGCGGATCCTCGCGGTCCTGCGGGGCCTCGGCCAGCCCGGCACTCCAGACGGCATGGGCATTGACGCCTGCTCGCCCGGCGAGGTCCTCCACGCGCTCGCGAACGGCTGGCCGCCCGAGGCGATCAGCTTCACGGGCACCAACGTGTCCGAGCGCGATCTCGACGTCCTGCTCGCGCAGCCCATCCGGCTCAACCTCGACGGGGTGAGCCAGATCGAGCGCGTCGGGCACCGGGCGCCGGGCCGCGCCATCGGGATCCGCGTCAACCCGGGGGCCGGTGCGGGGTACACCGAGCACCTCGCGTACGCGGGCGAGCGCCCGACCAAGTTCGGCGTCACGCCCGACCGGCTCGGCGACGCCGTCGCCGCCGCGCGCCGCCACGGCCTGGCGGTGGACACCCTCCACTTCCACGCCGGCTCGGGCTGGCTCGGCGGCCAGCTGGGCGAATTCGAGGCGGCACTCGCGCGCGCCACCGCCATGCTGGAGCGGCTGCTCGAGGCCGGCTTCGCGGTCCGCGAGGTGAACGTGGGCGGCGGGCTCGGGCGCGTGGCGCGGGACGGCGAGGTCCCCGTTGACCTCGACGCGTACGCCGCGACGATCGCCCGGCACCTCGCCCCGTATGACGTCATCGCGGCCTTCGAGCCGGGCGATTTCGTCATGAAGGACGCCGCGGTGCTGCTCGCGGAGGTGGTCTCGGTGGAGCGGCGGGGGAGCGTCACGTTCGTCGGGCTGGACGTGGGCTGGAACGTCAACTGCGCCTACTTCATCTACGGCTATGCGCAGGAGGTGGTGCCGCTCCGGGCGCCGTTGCGCGAGCGGACGCAGCTGGTCACGGTCGCCGGCCACATCAACGAGGCGGGTGACGTGTTCGCCGAGGACTACGCGATGCCCGAGGTCGCCGAGGGCGAGGGCGTCGCCATCCTCAATGCCGGCGGCTACCTCCAGGCGATGTCGACGACGCACTGCCTGCGGCCGACCGGGTCGGCGGTGTACCTGGAGCGGGCGGCGGGGTAGCCTTCGCCCATGCCGCCGCGTCCTGACGAGCCCGCCCTCGAGCGCCGCGCCACCGGCGTCACGGTCACCGCCGTGCGCGGCCGGGACGTCCGCCTGCAGGCCGATCGCCTCGCGGGCGAGGAGCCCATGGCCATCCGCGTCGCCGGCCCGGGCCAGGCTCCGGTCGATGTGGCGGTCACCATGCGCACGCCCGGCCACGAGGCCGAGCTGGCGGTGGGCTTCCTGCACGCCGAGGGGCTGATCAGCGGCCGGGACGAGGTGGCGGCGGTGGACCTCGGCGACGCCGGCGACATCGCCCGCCCCGACGACGAGGTGCTGGTGCGGCTCCGCCAGCCCTTCGACGCGGCGCTGGTCGGGGCCCGGCACTTCGCGGTCTCGTCGTCGTGCGGCATCTGCGGCAAGGCGTCCCTCGACGACATCCACATGCGTGCCCGGCCCATCCCGGACGGCCCGGTCGTGGCGCCGGAGGTCCTGTGGGCCCTGCCGGGTCGCCTGCGCGGCGCCCAGGCGGTGTTCGAGGCGACGGGCGGGCTCCACGCCGCTGGTCTGTTCGAGGCCGACGGGACGCTGGTCGCCGTGCGGGAGGACATCGGCCGCCACAACGCCCTCGACAAGCTGGTCGGCGGTCGGCTGCTGGCCGGGGATCTCCCGCTCCACGGCCGCATCCTCCTGGTGAGCGGCCGGGCCGGCTTCGAGCTCGTGCAGAAGGCGGCCATCGCCGGCGCCCCAATCCTGGCGGCCGTGTCCGCCCCGTCGGACCTCGCGGTCGAGGCGGCCGCGCAGCTGGGGATGACGCTGGTGGGCTTCCTGCGCGGCGACGGCTTCAACATCTACACCCGGCCAGACCGGGTGGCGACGGGACGGGCATAGGGCGCCGCGCGGATCGCGGGGCCGGGTCAGCCGCCCTGGACGTCAGCCGCCCGGCGCGCTCCGCAACGGGAAGAGCACGCCGGTGGTGATCGGCTCGGATGCCGAGGGCGACACCTGCGGCGTCGGCCCGGCGCGCTCCGTGGACAGCGCGGACGGCGCTGCGGACGCTCCGGGGGCAATCGTCGTCGGCCCGGTGGAGAAGGGCGTGGTCACCGGCAGCACCTGCTGCTTTCCGTGGCATGACGCGCAGAACGCCGGCTGGTGGCAGTACGCGCAGGCCGTGAGGCCCTGGGCGCGGATGACCGCAGCGTGGTTCGTCGCCATCTGGTCGTGGTCGACGGTCACGGCGCCGGTTGCGTGGCAGTTGACGCAGTAGTCCTTGGCGTGGCAGTTGCCGCACGACTGGCCGCCCGGGTCCACGCTGGTGGCGACGTTCTTGTGGTCGAACACCCAGAGCCTGTCGGAGTGCGCGGCCGGCGGCGTCCCGAGGGGGATGCTCGCGACCGCGGGGCCGATCTGCGGGAACGTGTGGCAGGTGTCGCAGGTGGACGGGATGGTCTGGTTGGTCACGACGCCGTCGACGACCTTGAAGTGCGCGCCGTCGTGGCAGCGGAAGCAGCCCAGGAAGTCGAGGTGGCCCAGATTGTCCGGATAGGTCTTGGCGGTGACCTTCATCGCCGGATCGGAGCTCCGGTTGTAGATCTGCTCGATCTGGCTGATCGCGGCGTCGATCTGGGTCCCCTTCGACTGGGCGACGAGCGGGTAGTTGAGCGCGTAGAACCCCTTGATGCTCTCGGCGGCGGCATCGGCGCTCGCCGAGTCCGGGTAGCCGCTCCAGAGGACCTGCATCCCCTGCTTCTTGATGTACGGCAGCGTCCTGTCGATGGTCCCTTCGAACAGCGCCTGGTCGAGGGCGACGCGCGGGTTGACGATGTCGTGCCCGACGCGGTTGTGGCAGTCGTAGCACGACATCACGGCAGCGGGCTCGGACGACGTGACCCGGTCGATGTGGGCCTGGCCGTCGAGGTTCTGGTTGATCCTGGCCAGGGATTCGTACGTCGCGACCGTCCCGTCGGGCTGCGTGGCCTCGACGACGTCGATCGTCTGGTTGTGCGGGTCGGGGCTGTAGAAGGTGACCGTCCGGAGCACGTGCCAGTGGACGCTGCGGTTCACGTCGAACTGGTCGCCGCCGCCCGGGCGGACCATGAGGCCCACGATCTGCGGCGTGTTCGACGCGTCCTCCGAGTACACCGTCTCGGTCTTGAGGGTGACGACGGCCTGGCGGGTGCCCCCGTGGCACCGCTCGCAGGTGTCCGCGGTCGAGGGCATCTCCGAGTGGATGGCCGGCGGAATGGGGGTCGGATAGGTGCCCAGGACCACCTCGATCAACTGCTTGGTGCCGTTGATCTTGGCCTTGAGCCAGCCCGCGATGCCCGGCTCCACGTGGCAGTCCGCGCAGGTCAGGCCCTTGTGGGGGCCGGCCTCGAACGCCTGGAGCTCCGGCGCCATCGTGTGGCAGCGGCCGCAGAAGTCCGGCGTCTCGGTCCACGCGATGAGCGAGACCGATGTATAGGTGCTGACGAACCCGCCCACGACCAGGACGAGGAGCAGCGCGAACACGCCGCGACGAGACCTCGGCATCCGCACGCGGCGGCCGCGCAGGTAGAACGGATTGCCCCGCGGCGGCATGGCGGCCCACCCGCTGGTGGCGGGCTCGGGCGCCGTCGGGAGGTCGGCCCGGCTGTCGGCCCCCTCGCCGGCCACCGGCTCGGGCTGCGGCGCGGCGGGGTCGCTCATGCTGTCTCGGGTGGCTTACTTGGCCAGGATTGCCTGGATCTCGGCGTCCATGGTCGCAGGGTCGAGGGCGCCGATGCGGACGTCCTTGATCCTGCCGTCGACCCCGATGAAGAAGTGGGTGGGGATACCCATCGTCCGGTACTCGCTCGCGATCTGGGTGTTCTGGTCGACGGCGATCGGGAATGTGAAACCGACGCGCCCTGCGTAGCTCTGGACGTCGGACGCGGACTCGCTGATGAACACCCCGAGGACGTTGAGGCCCTGGGCCTGGTACTTCTGGTAGGCGGCCTCGACGTCGGGCGCCTCGGCGCGGCAGTCCGGGCACCACGATGCGCCGAAGGTCAGCCACAGGGGCTTGCCCGCGTAGGCGTCGAGGCTGACCGTCTTGCCGTCGTACGTCTGGGCGGTGAAGTTGGGCGGGACGGCTCCGGCGACCGGGGCCGCGCCGGCAACGCTGCCCGTCAGGCTGACCTGGGAGACACCGCTCGACTGGCCCGGCCCGCTGATGAAGTACGCGGCGGCGCCGATCACCGCCGCAGTGACGGCGAGGACCAGGATGGTCTGCAGCCGACCAGCAACACGCCCCGTCAGCGGGGAGTTCGCGGCCGCCTCTGCTGCGTTCATGTCTGCTCAGCTCCCTTCCCGGGCTAGTTGGTGCTGTTGAGGCCCGAGTAGCTGTGCAGGCCGCCGAAGAACAGGTTCCCGAAGTAGGTGAACAGGACTGCGGCGAAGCCCAGGACGAGCAGCCAGGCGGCGCGGGAGCCCCGCCAGCCGCGCACCACGCGGGCGTGGAGGTAGGCGCCGTAGATCAGCCACGTCACGAGCGACGCGGTCTCCTTGGGGTCCCAGCTCCAGTAGGTGCCCCACGCCGTGTTGGCCCAGACGGCGCCGAGGATGATCGTGAGGGTGAGGAACGGGTAGCCGACCACGACCGCGCGGTAGCCGATCTCGTCGAGCACCTGCGGCTTGGGCAGACCCCAGCGCCCGCCCTCGGGCTGGACCAGATAGAGCACGGCGGCGCCGAACGCGATCGAGAACGAGCCGTAGGCGACGATCGCCACGGCGACGTGCACCGTCAGCAGGAGGTTGTTCTGGAGGGCCGGCACGAGCGGCTCGATGGTCGAGGGGATCGTGGACGCGTAGCCCATCATGGCCAGGGCGACGGGCATCGCGATGAGCGCCAGGATCCGCTGGTGGTACTTGCGCTCGAACCACATGTACGCGACCAGCGTGCCGAAGGCGAACGCGAGGGAGAACTCGTACATGTTCGCGAACGGGCCGTGGCCGGTGGCGATGGCCCGGAAGACGAGCCCCGCGCCCAGCGCGCACACGGCCAGCCAGCCGAGCATCGTGGCGTATCGCCCGATTGCCGATGTGCGCGGGCCGGAGATCAAGCCCATCGACCCCGTGGTCGTCCCGATGCCGGCCGTCTGCATCCGGGCCGCGCGCAGGCCTGACAGGGCGTAGACCAGGTAGCAGATGGTCGCGAGGGCGGTGCTCAGCCCCGCCGCCACGAATGCATAGCCGGACAGCTTGTCCATCGGTCGGGACCTCCCTCAGGCCTGAGTCGGCGCCTGCAGCGCCGTGCGGATGTCGGTCACTAGGTCATCGAAGTCGGTGCCGAGCGCCGCATCCCGGCGCCCCAGACTGGCCACGGAGAGCACCGACATGGCGCCCCGCGACGAGATGCGCGCCCACACGCGACGCTGCGGGAGCAGGAACACCAGCGTGAAGCCGAGGAACAGGAGCAGCGCGCCCAGCCACACGAGGATCTGTCCCGGGTCGCGGCTGATCGAGAGCACCGTGTACTTCGACTCGCGGTCGAAGGTCATGGTGTAGCTGCCGACGGCGGTGGCCTTCCCCTGGTCCACAACCTTGGAGGCCGTTGCCGTGGACCCGCCGTCGGCATACAGCACGATCTGGACCTGGCCAGGCTGAATGGTGGCGTCCGAGGTCCCCGTCGTCGCGAACACGTTGATCATGTCGTTCGTGCCCGGGATCAGGAGCACCCCCGCGCTGCGGTTCGACCCGTCGGTGGACGAGCCGTCGAGCGGCATCCCCTCGTGGTAGACGGTGTTGCCGTTCTGGTCCTTGATGGTGAGCGCCACGGCGGGGCCGAACGCCCTCTGGTAGTACGTGGCCCCGTCGTAGCTCAGCGGCTCGTTGACCCGGATCGTCTGGGCGGCCACCTGCTGGCCGTTCTTGAGCAGCACGACCTGGGAGAGGTAGTCCTCGGGCTGGCCGTTCGACGGGTAGTAGGTGTCGGTGAAGCTCAGCAGCCTGAGCGCGAGGCCGTCCTCGGTTCCGGTGAGGACCGTGCTGCCCTCGGGCACAGCGAAGTACTGGTTCTTGAAGCCGAACGAGGTGCCGATGATCGCGCCCAGCAGGATCAGGATGAGCGAGACGTGGCCCGCGAGCGAGGCGAAGGCCATGAAGCGGAACCGATCCGCGTAGATGTGGACGGTGCCGTCGTCCTGCGCGACGGTCCGATAGTGGTGTCGTCGCAGCACGCCCCCGACCTTCTCAAGGGTCTCGGCCGACGTGGCGTGCACCACGATCGACTCGTGCTGCGGCGCGTGCTCGAAGAATCCGGGCCCCACGTCGACACGCGGCTTCGTCGCCGTGCGCCATACGCCGGGGAGCCGGTGGACCGTGCAGGCGATCAGGCTGATCACGAGCGCGGCAACCAGCACCCGGAAGACGGCCGAGTTGAAGATGTCGAAGAATCCGAGCGCGTCCATCGCACCCGTCCAGCCGCCGAACCGCGGGCGGATCGAATCCAGCCACTGGGCCCTCGCCGTCGGGTCGTCGCCCATCCCGGTCGGGATCTGGATCACCAGCGAGCCGATGACGCACAGCGCAGCCAGGACGATCATCAGCACCATGGCCGCCCGCATCGAGGTGAGCAGCCGCCACAGGCCCTCGAGGACCGCGTCGATGCGGTCCATCAGACTGGGCTTGGCAGTCGCTCCCGAAGCGACTGCCGCCGACCGGAGCGGCGGAGTGCGATCCTCGTTGACCATCTCCGACGACCTCCTCACAGGCCCAGTGGCGAGGTGAACCTCGCCAGCTGGCCGAGCATGTTGGTGAGCATCAGCAGGCCGAGCAGCGCCAGGAGGGCGCCCGTCGCTGCGTTGACCGCGGCATGGTGGCGGCCGACCCAGGTCAGCCGCGTGGCGACCCACGAGGCGCCCATCGCCACGGCCAGGAACGGGACGGCGAGCCCGACGGCGTAGGCGATGAGCAGAGCGGTTCCGGTCGCCACCGAGGCGCTCGTCGAGGCGAGGCCGAGGATCCCGCCCAGGATGGGCCCGATGCACGGGCTCCAGCCCGCGGCGAAGAGCAGGCCGAACGCGAAGGAGCGGCTGTAGGCCGGACGAGCGCGTCCCGCCACGACCTGGCCGCCCCCAGCCCCGGCCATCACGATGCCACCGCCCATCGCCGCGCCCATCGCGGGCATGACGCGGGTGTCGCGCCACAGCGCCCGGATGTTGATCAGGCCGGCCACCTGGAGCCCCAGGATGACGAGCAGGGCACCCCCCACCGCGTTCAGAACCCGGCGATCGACGAACACGCCGACAGCGCCGAGTGCCGCGTAGGCCGTGACGAAGACGAGCGAGAAGCCGAGCACGAACGCCAGCCCGTGCGCGGCGGCGAGCCGGCGACCGGCGGCGACCTCCCCCGTCGCCCCGACCATGTAGCTCACGTAGGCCGGGACGAGCGGCAGGCAGCAGGGTGAGGCGAACGACACGACGCCGCCGGCGAAGGCGAGGCCGAGGCCGAGCACGCTGCCGAGGTCGGTCATGGCGCCGTGCTCCCGGAGGCTGCCGGCGGGGCGGGGGCTGCCGTCGACGGCGCAGCGCTCGCAGCCGCGCCGGGGGCGGCAGATGCGGCGCTCGGCCCCGCGGCGCCCGACGGCGCGGCAGAGGTGCCGGCGGAACCTGACGGCGCGGGGATCAGCGACTGCTGCGCGAGGGACGTGAGGTGCTGCTGGACGGTCTGGGCGATCGACGAGGTCGGGTCGATCGAGATCACGGTGTTCCACTCGGACTGGACCTTCGCCCAGTCCGGGGTGGCCTGGCTCATGTACAGGAACCCGAGGTCGTAGTGGGCCTCCTGGCTCTTCGGGTCCAGCGCGACGACCTGCGTCCAGTCCTTCAGGGCGTTGGCTGGGTCGCCGGAGTTGAAGTAGACGGCACCTCGCGCGAGGAGGGCCTTCTCGTTCTTGGCGTCGATCGCGAGCACCTTGTCGTAGAACGTGCCGGCCGTGGTGTAGTCCCCGCCCGCGAAGTACGTGTCGCCGATGGCCTGCATCGTCGCGGTGTCCTGGGGGTTGGCCTGCAGCTTGGCCATGAGCGTCGCCACCTGGGTCATGTCCACGGTGGACACGGACGGCGATGCGGCCGCGACGGGTGTCGTGCCGCCGCCACCCAGCGTGTAGCCGATGAACAGGATCGTGGCCCCGGCGATGAGGCCCACCAGCCCGAGCGCGATGAACTTCCACGGGCCGCCGCTCCTGGCTTCGACCGGAGCGGCGGGGACGACCTTGGCGGGGGCGGTGCCGGCCTTGCCCCGGCGCCTCGTCGTGGACGCCGCGTCCGGTTTGCCGCCGCTCACGAGATCGCGGTGCGCCCCCGGGGTGACCGAGGCGAACAGTGCGTCGATGTCGTCGGTGTCGGTGTCGTCGATCGGCTCGGCGGTTGCGTCGGGCGGCACGGGGGCATCGGCGCCCGCGAGCCCCTCCTCGGCCGCAGCCCGCGCGGGAACGGGGCCCCGGCGGGCCGGAGGTGTCGCCGGCCCGCCGGGTACGACCGTCGGCGGCCTCGTCGGGCTCCTGAGGGCCGAGCCCTCGAGACCGACCGGGTC
>JAKAMV010000362.1 GCA_021812735.1 Chloroflexota bacterium
GGCCAACGGCAGCCGGCGCTTCCGTGCCCTCGTCCACCGCCAGGTGCAGTCGCTCGACTGGCTACGCGTGCCGGCGCGCTACGCGATCATCGCCGTGCGCCACGGCCCCTTCCGCCGGGGGCCGGCCGCCGTGCCGACCGCCACCCGCGAATGGCCGAGGGTGCGGGCCGAGGTGGACGCCGGCCGGCCCTGCCTCGTCGAGTTGATCCGGGTCGACGGGATGCGTCCCGGAGCGCTGGTCCAGAACCACCAGGTGCTCGCGTTCGCCTACACGGAGGACCACGCGGGCGGCGCCCTCCGGGCCCGCCTGCGCGTCTACGACCCCAACCACCCGGACGCCGACGACGTCGCGCTCGAGCTGGAGGTGGCACGGGACGACAACCGCCCGCTGGCGCAGCGCGTCAGCCTGCGCCAGACGACGAGTGAGCCGCTGCTGGGCTTCTTCCGGGGCCCGCTGCTCGACGACCGCCCTGTCGGCGCCTGGCGCTGAAGCCCGCCGATCCGGGCGATGGGGCGCGCCGGCCGGCGGCGTTGGGTCCGGGCCCGGACGCCGGGCTTACGGAATGCCCAGCGCCGCCGCCACGCCGTCCGACACGACGGAGGAGCCGCCGAGGACGACGATCCTGCCGGGGCGGAGCCGACCGAGCTCGGCCGCGGTGGCGGGCGGGACGGAGTCCCGCGCGACGAGGAGGAGCGGGCCGCCCTGGTCGGCGGCGGCCGGGCCGCCCGCGAGGGCGTCGGGGAAGCCGGCGCCGGTGGCCACGTAGGCCACGGGGACGCCCGGGGCGAACGCCGCGGCGCTGACCGCCGCCGCCGTGGCGTAGCGGTCGCCGCCGGCGAGGCGGGCGACGGTGCCGGTGGTGAGCGGGACGCTCCTCGCCGACAGCACGTCATCGGTCGTGGCGTTCAGGTTGCCGACGATCGAGCGGTAGTAGTCGCTGGTCGGGTGTTCGGGGTCGAGAACGCCGGCCGCACCACTAGTTCGCGCCGACGCGAAGTCGATCGCGTTGTTGTTGAAGTCGGGCATCGAGTGCCAGAGGTCGTAGAGCGACTCGTGCTGCGTGAAGAGCGCGTCGAGGTACGTCCCGGCTCCCATGTGCCCATCGGCGATAACGGCCGACGCCCCAGCGGCAAGGAACGCCGATGCGTAGTTGTCGGCCCGCTCCACGGCCACCGACTGCGAAGGCTGCGGATATCCGGGCTCCGAGTCACCCGACGCGTAGCAGAGGTTGTGGAGCAGGATCAGCGCGCCGGGCGCGAAGCTGAGGGTCTTGATGTACGGCTCGCCGTAGTAGACGCGGTTCGAATCGCCCTGGCCAGCGACCTTGTTCAGCCCGAACCCGTCCCTGGTCTTGAAGTAGGGGTCGTACGGGTACGGGCTCGGCCAGCCATTGCCGTGGCCGTGGTAGATCACCACCGCGGCGTCCTTGACGGCCGCCTGGACCGCCGCCCACGTGGCGTCGGGGCTGTAGATCTTCACGACGTTCGGGGTGTACTTGAGCGCCGTCGCGTACTCCGCGTCGGCGTACGCGCGATAGCTCGACGTCGTGCCCTCCGTGGCGCCCACGATGATCACCACCTTGGGGCTCGCGGAGGCGCTCGCCGCCCCGACCGCCGGCGTCGCCACGCCCTGTGCCCCCGAGATCACGCCCGGCGCTGCGGAGGCTTGCACGACGCCCATGGAAGTGGGGGCGAGGACGAGTAGGACGATCGCGGCTACGAAGCTGATCTTGCGCATCGAGGGCTCCGGCATCGGGGTGACCTGCCGCGCATCCAGGCTTGAGCACGGGGCCGTTCAGGGCTGTCGGTTGCATCCTCACAGATCAGAGCCGAGCGTGCCAGTCGGCGGATGGTCACAGGTCGCCCATGACCTCTTCGTCCGGGGGTGCAGGACGCCGACGCGCCGGGACGCGCCAGCGGGTCAGAGGCGCGGGTCAGCGGGTCGCTGCCAGGCGCTGGCAGCGGTCGCGGCCAGCCCGAGCAGGTGCGGGCGCGGTCTCGAGTTCGGCGGCGATCTCGGCGGCCCATGCCCGGACCTGGCGCCGATCGGCGGGGATGGGCGAGGCGACGGCATCGGTCCCGTCGCCCGCCGCAACCGCCCCGAATGTGGCGACTCCCCGGGCGCCGATCACCCGCGCCACGGCCTCGACGGGGATCTCCTCGCCGGGCGCGGCGGCGCGCCTCCCGATCGGGCCCGAGCAGAAGAGCCACAGGTCGATCCCACGCAGGGCGGCAGCATGGCGCTCGATGAAGCCGCCGCCGTCCGAGGCACGGCTGGCCACGAACATCCCGCTGCCCAGGATCACCGCGCGGTAGGGCGCCAGATCCTCGATCTCGTCCTTGGACCGGCAGTCCACGACGAGGCCGTGGGCGCGCAAGACGCCCGTGATCTCCTCCGCGGTGCCGGCCGTGGATCCGGAGCGGCTGGAGAACGCCACGAGCACGCGCTGGCGGTTCACCACTGGACGACTCCTCGCTGTGCGCGGATCGTCGACGCACCGGCCCACGGGTCGGGAGGGCCGTCGGGACCGACATCCGGGCCGCCCCGCCGAGTTGACCCGGGCCGCAGGGACCGGGCCATCGGTCACGGAGCGGACGGCCCGGGAATGACGGGCCGAGCGGCGGTTTGACGCCGTGGACGGGTTCAGGCCAGGACGCGGCCCGGGTTCAGGATGCCCCGGGGGTCGAGGGCGCGCTTGACCGCGCGCATCACCTCGACCGCCGGCTCGCCCCGCTGGCGCACGAGCCAGTCGCGCCGAACTTCGCCGATACCGTGCTCGCCGGTGACGGTGCCGCCGAGCCCCAGTGTCGCCTCGAACAGCTCGGCACGCGCCGCGTACAGCCGTGCCGCCGCGGCGTCCTCGGGCTCGTCGCGGTCGAGCACGAACGTCGGGTGGAGGTTGCCGTCGCCGGCGTGCCCGAAGGTGCCCACCACGATCTCGTGGCGCGCCGCGATCTCCTCGATGGCGCGGAGGAGCTCCGGCACCCGGCTGCGCGGCACGCCAACGTCCTCCATGCGCGCCACGCCCTGCTCCTCGAGGGCCCGGAAGGCGAGCCGCCGCCCCTCGCGCAGCCATTCGGCCTCCGTGGCGTCCTGGGCGCGCACCATGAGCCCGGCGCCGGCGGTCCTGCACGCGGTCTCGGCGGCGTCGACCTCCCCGACGGCGGCGGCCCCCGGCAGGTCCGACTCCACGAGCAGCATCGCCGCCGCATCGCGGTCGAGGCCCAGCCGGTGCACGTCGTCCACGGCGCGGATCGTGACCTGGTCCATGAGCTCGAGCGTCACCGGCACGATCCCGGCCCGGATGATGCCCGCCACCGCCCTGCCGGACGCCTCGAGCGAGGGGAAGAAGGCGAGCAGCGTCGCCCGTGGCGGCGGGGCGGCGCGGAGCCGGAGGGTGGCCTCGGTGACGAGGCCGAGGGTCCCCTGGCTGCCCACGAGCAGCGGGATGAGACCGTATCCGGCGACGTCCTTGACGTTGCGGCCGCCGAGTCGCAGCACGGTGCCGTCGGCCATCACCACCTCGAGGCCCAGGACGGCGTCGCGCGTGACGCCGTACTTGACACAGCACAGGCCTCCGGCGTTCGTGCCGAGGTTGCCGCCGATGGTGCAGGTCTCGTAGGAGGCGGGGTCGGGCGCGTAGAAGAGGCCCTCCGCGGCCACCGCCTTCTTGAGGTCCGCGTTGACCACGCCAGGCTGCGTCACGACGACCAGGTTCTCGTGGTCGATCTCGAGCACGCGGCTCATCCGCGTGAAGGCGATGGTAAGTGCGCCCTCGATCCCGGCGGCGCCGCCCGAGAGCCCCGTGCCGGCGCCGCGCGGCACGATCGGCACGTCGAACTGGCCGCACAGGCGGACCAGCTCCGCCACCTGCTCGGTGGTGTCCGGCAGGGCCACGGCGAGCGGGAGGCCGGTGGGCAGGTAGGCGGTCTCGTCCCGCCGGTACGACTCGCGATCCACCTCCTCGGACAGCAGCCTGAGGCCCGGCAGCCGGTCCGCGATCGCGCGGAGCAGCGCGGGTCCGTTACCGCGGGCGGGGACAGGGGCGGCGGCAGGGTCCGTGGCCATGCGCGGAGTATGGCAAAACCGTCTGATCGGGAGGCAAGGGCGACGACCCGGAGCCGCCGCGCGATCCCGACCGCTGCAGTAGCGTTCCGCCATGACCACGCCGCATTCCCTCCGTCTCGCCACGCCCGCCGACGGCGATGCCGTGGCCGCGATCTACGCGCCGTACGTGGCCGAGACCGCGATCTCGTTCGAGCAGGTCCCGCCGACCGGCCAGGTCATGGCGGGGCGCATCGGCAAGGTCCTCGAGCGCTGTCCGTACGTCGTCGCCGAGGTGGACGGCGTCGTCCGCGCCTACGCGTATGCGGGACGGTTCCGCGACCGCGCGGCGTACGACTGGACGTGCGAGTCGACCGTGTACGTCGACCGCTCGCTGCACCGCTCGGGACTCGGCCGGGCCACGATGGAGGCGGTCCTGCGCGTCGTCCGGCTGCAGGGCTTCCGGCTGGTGGTGGCGGGCGTGACGCCGCCCAACCCGGGATCGATCGGGCTGCACCGGGCGCTCGGCTTCCAGCCGGTGGGCACGTTCGAGGGCGTGGGCTGGAAGGGCGGGCAGTGGTGGGACGTGGGGTTCTACGAGCTCGAGCTGTTCCCCGCCGTCGACGGCGCCGAGCCGGCGCCCGTCCGTCCGCTGCCGGACCTGCTGGGAACCCCGGAGCTGGCCCGGGCCATCGCCGGGGAGGACGGGTAGCCGCCTGCGGGCCGGCCGGCCCTCAGGCCGGGCCTGCCCTCCGCGCCACCCGTGCGTCCGCCGCGAGCGCCTGCGGGAACCACCGGACGCGAGTCGGGAACGCTGGACGCCAGGCGTGCCACATCGTGGTCAGCCAGGCGTCCAGCGCTCGCTCCCACGGCCCCCACGGCAGCCTGAGTTCCGCGCGCAGCGTCGGGGGCAGCAGCCCGACCGCCGGGACCAGCACGGGCGTGAGCGCCGATCTCGGCGCACGACGCAGGAGGGAGGCGACCGCGGGCGCTGCAGGCCCGAGCGCCCGCGCCACGGCTCCCCGCTCGACGACCGGGGCCAGTGGCGGGTGCAGGATGGCCAGCGCCAGGTCCCTCGAGACGTCGGTCGGGTGAACCGGCCCGTCGGGGCCGATCATTGAGGCCACATAGGCCTCGAACGCGTCAAGGTCGGCCGGCAGCCGGGCGTCGGGCACCCCGAAGCGCCGCCCCACCGCCAGCGTCTCGGCGTAGTAGCGCGACTTCCGGTCCCCGGTGACCGGCCCCAGCCACCGCTCCACCGTGACCAGCGTGGCCCATACGAGCGTGGCGTGGACCCACAGCGAGAGCTCCGGGTCGCGCGCCGTGTAGGCGGCCCCGAACCGCTCGGCCGCGGAGCGGTCCGACACCGTGCCGGCGACGGAGCGGTGGAGGGTGTTGAGCCGCTGGATCTCACCGCGCGCGGCCGGCCCCGACCCGTAGACGATCCTCAGGTAGGAGCGGAGGGTGCCGTCCAGCCGAGCCCAGGGGTCGGCCTTGAAGGTGGAGTGCTGCGCGACGCCCTCCGCCACGAGCGGGTGCGCCACCTGCAGCAGGACCGCCATCGGTCCGGCGCCCAGCAGCAGGGCGGCCTCGCGGTTCAGCCGCCAGGCCTCCGATCGAGGGCCGTAGATGCCCTCGAGGTCGGCGCAGTCTCGCGTCGGCGGGTCGGCGGCGCCGGGTCCCGGGCCTAGCGGTCGCTCGGGCGTCGCCCCACCACCCACCAGGCTGCGGGGAAGACGCCCGCGGCCACCAGCAGCTTGACCACGTCGCCCACCAGGAACGGCGCCAGTCCGAGGCTGACGGCCCCGCCGAGCGTCACGTTCGCCGCGACGGCCAGCCACGGCACACCGATCATGTAGATGAGCGCGATGCCGAGGAGGTTCATCCCGATCGACCCGCCGAGGTGCCGGTCCCAGCCCAGCTCCGCGAGCCGGCCAACCAGCGCGGCCGCGGCGATGAACCCCACGAGGTAGCCGCCGGTGGCCCCGAGGATGACATCGAGCCCGCCACGCGCCTCGGCGAACACCGGCAGCCCCACCAGGCCTAGGCCCACGAACAGCGCCGCCGACATGGCGCCGCGGCGGAGGCCCAGGGCGCCGCCAGCGAGCAGCACCGTGAGCGTCTGCAGCGTGAACGGGACGGGGTCGCCCGGAAGCGGAATGGCGATCCGGGAGCCGAGCACCAGCAGCGCCGTCCCCGCGAGCACGAGGCCGACATCGCGGACGCGGGGCGAGACGCGCTCCCCCACCCGGACCGGGACCAGGAAGTCGGCGATGGTCAGGCCCCGCTCGGCTGCAGACACACGTGTCACGGACGGGATGGCGTAGGACATCGGCTCCTCGGGGCGGGCTCCCACGCCCGCCGTTGGGCGGAGTCTACCGGAATCGGCGCCCGGCACCCCGTGCCGCGTGGACCGTCCCGCGACGAACCGTGCGGACCGCCGCGCCCCCGTGCGAAGGGGCCGCAGCGAGGCCTATTCGCCCCTGACGGCGGTGACGATCGGGACGCGGCTGGCGATCCGCGCGGGCTGGGCGGCAGCGAGCATCGCGAGCGCGACACCGAGCACGATGGCCAGCGCCACCGTCGGCCACGGGATCGCCGCCGCCAGCCCGGCCGCTCCCCCGCCACCCGCTAGGATGAGGCCGACCAGCACGCCCGCGGCCGAGCCCACCAGGCCGCCGATCCCCCCCAGAATCCCCGCCTCGACCAGGACGCTCCGCCAGACCTGCCGGCGGCTCATGCCGACCGCCCGAAGCATGCCGATCTCCTTGACGCGCTCGAGGGTGTTCATCGACAGCGTGTTCACGATGCCCAGGGCCGCCACCACGACCGCGGCCAGTGCCAACAGGTCGAGCATGCCGAACAGCCGGTCGAGCGCATCGCCCACGGCACCGGCGACGACCGAGATCGGCGAGGCGGTGAGCGCCAGCTGCCGGGCCAGCGCGTCGACCTGCGGCTGGGCGTCGGCCTGGCGACCCGGCGCGTAGCGCACGGCGAATGCGTCGGCGCCAAGAACGCCAAACTTGCCCGTCGCATCGCCCCAGCCCACCAGGACGGCATCGCCGGTACGCCCGGGGAACGAGCGCGCGACGAGCCCGACCACCTTCAAGTCGACCAGCCCGTGCGAGGTCGCGACCGCCATCGTGTCGCCCAGCCCCACGTGCAGCAGTGCCGCCTGAGCCTGTGGCACGATCACCGCCCCTCCCGCGTCGATCGCATGGAGGGCGGCCGCGCGGTCCCCCGCCGTGAAGTCGAGGCGCCCGTCGGCGAGGAAGTCCGCGCCCTGGATCGCCACCGCGGCGAGCCTCGTGCCCTCGTACGCCAGATCGAACGAGGCCAGCGGCGTGGCGAGCTGCACGCCGTCGATCGTTGAGAGCTGCTGGTCGATGCCGCCGTCGCCCACAGGCGCCGGGGCAATGGCGGTGAGGACCTCGTCGCCGGGCACGACGCGTGCGAGCCAGGCGGTGGCCGACGCGCGCGCGAGGCCCGCAACGGCTGAGAGCGCCACCACCATCGAGAGGCCGACCACCAGCGCGCCGACGGTGAGCGCCGTCCTGCTCGGGTCGCGCCGGATCGAGGCCCGCGCCAGACGCTCCTCCAGCCGGAGCAGGATCGCGAACGGAACGCCCACGAGCCGCGCGAGCGGCGCCAGCACGAGCGGCGTCGCCAGCACCGCGATCAGCAGTAGGCCATAGACGGCGATCGCGCGGATCGGTGCGGACAGGTCGGTCGCGCCGCCCGGCATCAGCACCACGGCGATCGCGCCGATCACCACCACCACGACGGTCAGCCAGCGCGTGTGCGCACGGACGAGCTGGCTGAGGTCGGCCCGGACGCGGAGCACCGCGACGGGGCTGATGCCCGCTGCGCGGCGGGCCGGCTCGATGGCGGCGACGAGCGTGATGCCGAGGCCCGCCGCGACCCCCGCCGCCACCGACGTTCCGGTGATCACCGGCCCGTCGATGGCCATCTGGCCGCCGATCCGCAGCCAGGCCGCGGCCACGAACGCGAGGACGACGCCGACGACGACGCCGAGGACCGATCCGGCCAGCCCGAGGAACAGGGCCTGCGTGACCACGACACGCGTGATCTGTCCGCGGGAGGCGCCGGCAGCGCGCAGGAGCCCCAGCTCGCGGATTCGCTCGACCACGGTCATGGCCATCGTGTTGAGGATGAGGATCGCCGCGGCCAGCAGGGTGATCGCCGCGAGCAGCGCCATCGTGGAGCGCACGTCGAGCGTCGACGCCCGCAGGCTGGCGGCGATGTCCTGCGGCTGCGAGAGCACGTACGGCTGCAGCGTCAGCGCCGTCCCGATGGCGGCCATCACCTGCGCCACGGGGACGCCGGCGTCGAGCACGATGTCGACCCGCGTCACGCCGTCCACCTCCGCCGGGACGGCGGCGCCGTCGGCCAGGTTGAGGAGCATCGCGGTCCGGATGGGGAGCACCACCGTCCTTCCGGCCGAGCCGAGCTCTGGGCCGTCGCCGGCCAGGACGCCGGTCACCGTGACGGAGACCGGCGCGCCAAGGCCAAGGATCTGGAGCTTGTCGCCGACATCGATCCCCTCGTTTCGGGCCAGCGTCTCGGTGACGAGCGCCGTGAGGTCCGCGTCCCCAGACAGCGGGGACCCGCGCGCGAGCGGCAGGTCGCGGACCCTCGGCTCGACCGCGGGATCGATACCGAGCACCGTCACGGGGGCCGTCTCCATGGGCTTGCCCGGCTGGGAGACGAGGAACGACCTGCGCTCGATCGCCGGTGCCGTGAGGGCGATCCCCGGCACGCTGGCGAGCTGAGCGATCGTTCCCGCCGACAGGCCCGTCTCCTCAAACGCCGTCACCCGAAGGTC
>JAKAMV010000363.1 GCA_021812735.1 Chloroflexota bacterium
CGGGCCTCCGATCTGCCCGCTCCGTGCGCTCGCCCGGCGACCGCCGCGGCGGCCAGACACCGAACGAGCGCACGGGGCGGATCACCTGGCGGACGAGCCGACGGTTCAGCCGCTCCGTGCGCCCGGGCCCGAGGGCAAGCGCCCGCTCCCCTCCGGCCGCGCGCCCGTCGTGGCGCCGCCCGCTCCCGACGCGCAGCGCCAGCCGGGCCTGCGCAGGCACGCCTGCCACGGACGCGGGGGAATCGGCCAGATGACCTTGACCTCCTGTCTAATCGACGTTAGATTGTCATCTAACACAAAACCCGCCACAAGGATCCCTCCCATGGCCAGCACCGCCGCGCAGACGCCCGCCGCCACCCGTCAGGACCGTGCGCTCGTGCGCGACCTGACCGGGACGCCCGCCGCGCCCGCCAGTGCGCCGGAGATCGTCCTGGACGTGCGGCCCGCCTACGACTTCTTCCTGAGCCTCGCGGGCGAGCCAGACGCCGAGCTCCTGCCCGCGGACCGCGAGTGGCTCGAGGCGGCGCGGGCGTCGATGTCGGACGCGCTCAAGCGGGATCTCGCGCTCGCGTTCTGCCATGACGAGGGCTGCAAGGGGTACGGCGCGATGCTGGTCAACCGCGTCGCCGTGGACCCCTCGGTCCGCACCTCGGCAGACGCGCTCGCCCTCGTCGGCCGACTCGAGCCGGTGGACCTGCTGATCGCCGGGCACGACGCGGACGACGACGCCCAGCAGGCGCTCGACCTCGGCCGGCGGGTCCTGGCCGGCGAGCGGGAGCGCCTTGGCGAGGCCCTCGCCGCGTGGCCGGAGGAGTCGCGCGCGATGGCGGAGCCGCTGCTTCGGGACCCGGAGGGCTACCTGCGGGCCATCCGCCGCGTGGTCCGGGCCTGGCACGAGCGCTTCGAGCCGATCGAGGCACGCATCGCTCGGTTCGAGCAGCGCGACGCGGACGCGCGACTGGCCGATCTGGGCCGGCTGCCCTTCAGCGAGCTGATCGAGCAGGTCACCGGCGGCGTGCACTGGACGCCCGATCCCAAGATCCGCCGCATCCTGCTTGCGCCCGGCTACTTCTGCCGCCCCTACAACTACGTGTTCGCCGGGCGCGACTGGCACCTGTTCTGCTATCCGATCGCCGACGCGGCGCTCGACGTGGCCCGGGACGCCGTCCCCGCGCCGGTGATCCGCCTGTACCGGGCGCTGGGCGACGAGAGCCGGCTGCGTATCTTGCGCCTGCTCGCGGACGGAGACCTGTACCTGACCGAGATCGCGGAGCGGATGGGACTGTCCAAGCCCACCGTCTCGCACCACCTCGCCCTGCTGCGCGCGAGCAGCCTCGTGGCCACGACCGAGGCCGGCAACCTCATGTACTACAGCCTGCGGCGGGATCGCCTGGCCGAGGTCGGGCCCGACCTCGCGCGGTTCCTCGGCGTCGACCGCGCCCGCGCGAGCGCCACGACGCCCGCCCACTGATCCCGACAGCCCCAGTCCGAGTTCGGCGCGAGCCGATGTAAGACTAAGATCTAACAGAGGGACGACAGAATGGCCACAACGCGGATGACCTGGGCGCGATACGACCAGCCGCGTCTCCTCACCGGCAACGTGTGCGCCGGCATTGGCATCGAGATTGACCGGCGCGTCGCCCGCCTGTGCGCCGAGGCCGAGGACCGGCGCTCGGCGGCCGCCCCCGCCCGCCACGCCGACGGGATTCCCGGCCGCCATGGCCTGGGCCGGCGCCTCGGCCTCGGCTTCGCCCACCTCCTGGCGATCCGGGGGATCCAGACACACCGTCCTCGGCACGCGGAGCCGCCCGTCCGGTAGGGGGCCGACCGCGGCACCGGTCGGAGCGTCGCGGTCGCGGGCGGGGAACCTGCACCGGTAGGGCGCCGCGCGGGTCTCAGGTGGTCGTCCGCCTCAAGCCTCGGTTGGCACCGGCTCCCGTTCCCCTCGGGGCTCCGGCTGGCACCGGCTCCCGTTCCCCTCGGGGGCCTGAGACACCGGCTCCAGTTCGCCCCCGGGGCCCCAGGGCACCGAGCGGCTCTACGGGAGGGCGGGCCTCCGATCTGCCCGCCCCGTGCGCTCGCCCGGCGACCGCCGCGGCGGCCAGACACCGAACGAGCGCACGGGGCGGATCACCTGGCGGACGAGCCGACGGTTCAGCCGCTCCGTGCGCCAGCTCTCGGGGGCAAGCCCCCGCGCCCCTCAGGCCGCGTCCGACTCGGAATCCAGTCGAGCCGCCTCCTGCTCGTCGTGGACGTAGCGCCCGCCGCGCAGCCACGACGCCGCCGCCGCGACCAGCGACATCGCGATCGAGAACGTGAGCACCACCACGATGCCGTCGTGGAACGGCCCCGCGATCAGCGACGGGAAGAAGCCGGTGCTCACCAGGTGCGCGGCGTCCGAGGCCGGCAGCGCGTTGAGCACCGTCGGCCCGAGCAGGGACTGGAGCGGGTTGTAGCCGAGGAACGCGGCGAACAGGTAGCCCACGGCGGGCAGGTGGGACAGCGTCTGCGCGGCCTGCGCCGGGACGTGGCTGGCCGTCAGCCCCTGGTACATCGTTGCGGGCACCGACGCCTGGAGGCCCAGGATCATCAGCGTGAAGAACACGCCGATCGAGAGCGGCATGCCCGCGTTCTGGAACGTCGCCCGCATCCCCGAGGCCGCCCCGCGGTGGCGGGCCGGGACGCTGTTCATGATCGCCGCGGTGTTGGGCGAGGCGAACAGCCCGAAGGCCACGCCGTTCGCGAAGATCACCCCGCCGAACGCCGGGTAGGCGAAGTCCGACGGCAGCGCCATCAGGAGCAGGAACGACAGCGCGGCCAGCAGCATCCCCGCGGTGGCGAACGGCCGAGCCCCGAAGCGGTCGGACAGGTAGCCCGACACGGGCCCGGCGACCACGAACCCCGCGGTCAGCGGCAGCATCGCGATCCCCGCCCAGAACGGCGTGCTCTCGAACGAGTAGCCGTGGAGCGGCAGCCAGATCCCCTGCAGCCACATGATCAGCAGGAACTGCAGCCCGCCGCGCCCCACGGAGCTGAGCAGGCCCGCGAGGTTGCCCGCCGCGAACGCCCGGATCCGGAACAGCTCGAGCCGGAACATCGGCGAGGGGACCCGCCGCTCGATGGCCGCGAAGGCGCCCAGCAGCACGACTCCCGCGACGATCGCCCCGATCACCTGCGGGTTGCCCCAGCCGGTGGGCTGGTCGCCGTACGGGGCGATGCCGTAGGTGATCCCGACCAGCACCAGGCCCAGTCCCAGCGCGAACGTGACGTTGCCCAGCCAGTCGATGCGCGCGGGGTGGCGCTCGCCCAGCTCGCGCAGCGCCACGTACGCCCAGACCGTGCCCACCACCCCCACCGGCACGTTGAGCAGGAACACCCAGCGCCAGTCGATGGCGGCCATCACGCCGCCCAGGATCAGCCCGAGGAACGTGCCCGCCTGGCCCGCGATCTGGTTGATGCCCAGGGCCATGCCCCGCTCGTTGGCGGGGAACGCGTCGGTCAGCAGCGCCGCCGAGTTCGCCATCAGCAGCGCCCCGCCCACCGCCTGCACGATCCGCATCACGATGATCTCGACCGCGCCGGCGGTGCCCGTGCTCCAGGTCGCCGACAGGCCGATCGAGCCCGCCGTGAACACCACGAAGCCCAGGTTGTACATGCGGACGCGGCCGTACATGTCGCCCACCCGGCCGAGCGTGACCACCAGCACCGCGCTCGCGAGCAGGTAGCCGTTGAGGACCCACAGCAGGTACGTGAAGTTCGAGGGGTCCAGCGGGTCCAGGTGGATCCCGCGGAACACGGCCGGCAGCGCGATGACCAGGCTCGAGGCGTTGATGGTGGCCATCAGGACGCCGAGCGTCGTGTTGGACAGCGCCACCCACTTGTACGGGACGCGCGACAGGCCCCGCCCCGGTGATGACGCCGCCATGGCGCAGCCTCCGTGTCCGTGCCACCCGGGCCGGCGAGGAGGGTCGCCCGCGGGCGGGCACGGCAGACGCGGTGGGTGCCCGGCAACCCTTCGGGCTCCAAACACTCCACCAGCCGATATAATTCGAGAAACGGGAGTATATGCCACACAGGAGCCCGCGGCATGCCGATCGTCACCATCGCGCGCGAGTACGGGGCCGGGGGCACCACCATCGGACGCCTCGTCGCGGACCGCCTCGGGGCGCCCTTCGTGGACCGCTGGATCATCGAGGAGGTGGCCCGCCGGGCGGACATGGACCCGTCGCTCGTGGAGAGCGCCGACGAGCAGCCCACCCGCCTCCTCGACCGCGTCATCGCCTCGTTCGCGCAGGTGCCTGCCGCCGGCTTCGGCTGGGAGCCCCCGTATCCCGAGCTCGCCTCGGACCCTCGGCCGCGCATCGTCCAGCTCACGCGAGCCGTGCTCGAGGAGCTCGCGGCGACCGGCAACGCGGTGATCGTCGGGCGCGGCGGCGCCGCCATCCTGCGCGAGCACCCGAACGCCACGCACGTCTACCTCTACGCCGACCCCGTCGTCCGCGTCCAGACCATCCGCGAGCGCGAGGTGATCGCCCTCGAGGCCGCCCGGCGCCGCATCCGCGAGGCGGACGCCAACCGAGCCGCGTACCTGCGCCAGGTCCACGGCGCGGACTGGCGCAATCCGCTCCTCTACACGCTCATGCTCAACACCGGGGTCCTCGGCACCGACCGCGCGGCCGAGCTCGTCCTGGCTGCCGCGCTCCGCGTCCAGCCGGCCGACCCCGCCATCCACGAGGATCCCCGATGACCGCCGACATGCCCGCCCCGCTCGACCCCATCGACCCCGCCCGGACCGCGCTCGTCCTGATCGACCTCCAGCGCGGCATCGTGGCGATGCCCACGGTCCCGATCCCGGGGGCCGAGGTGCTGGTCAACGCCACTCGCCTCGCCCGGGCCTGCCGCGAGGCCGGCGTGCAGGTGGTCCTCGTGCGCGTCACCCCGTCCGCCGACCGACGCGACGCCCTCCACCCGCCCGCCGACGCCGCGGGCCCGGGCGGTCCCGCGCAGCCCGGCGCTCCGGCCCGTCCCGCGCCGCCCGCCGACTTCGCCGAGATCGCGCCCGAGCTTGGCCCCGAGCCCGGCGACATCGTCATCACCAAGCGCCAGTGGGGCGCCTTCTACGGCACCGAGCTGGACCTCCAGCTGCGCCGTCGCGGGATCGACACCATCATCCTCGGCGGCATCAGCACCGACATCGGCGTCGAGTCCACCGCCCGCGACGCCTACGAGCGCGGCTACGCCCAGGTGTTCGCGCTCGGCGCGATGGCGGCCCGCTCGGCCACCGGCCACGCCCATGCCGTGGACGAGATGATGCCCAGGATGGGTCGAGTGCGGCCCGTGGACGAGATCGTCGAGGCCGTGCGCCGCGGGCGGGGGTCGGCCTGAGTCGCGAGCAGCCACGAGAGCGAGAGAGCTGCGCGCCGGAGGTCCCGGGGGCGGCCTCGCGCCTGCGGCGCGCCCCCGCTAGTCGTCGTCACCGCCCGACGATCGGCCGCAGGTGATCGTCCCGACCGCCGTCAGATAGCCGTTGGCGGCGGTCCCGGTGAAGGTCGAGGCGGACGTGCCGGTGCGGGCGAACGGGCTGAGCGTAACGGTGAACGCGAACGGCGGGTAGCCGTCAGACCGCGTCGCGGTCATCAGGCTCACGACGCCGGCGCTCGTCACCCTGCCGCTCGCGAACACGTTTCACCGTGCCGCAGATGCGCACGCGCCGCCGGGGCGCCGACGGTGATCGTGTGCCACGAGCCGCTCACCGCCTGGTGGCAGAGCGTCACCTTGGTGGCATGCCCCCAGTTCCCGCCGGGGCCGTGTGCCGACACGACCGAGGGCAGGACGGCGACGAGGAGTGCCGCGACAGCCGCGGCGCGACTGGGGCGCGAGGACCGCGCAGTTCAGATCCCGGTCGGCAGCAGGCCACCGGCCGGACGCACCCGCGCAATTGCCCCTTGCCCTCACCGGGCCTCAGGCGTCAGCGAGCCGAGGTGCCCACTCGACCTCGACGATCGTCCCGCCGCGCGGGTCGGGACGCACCGTGAGCGTCGCACCGGCCGCGCGCGCCCGCTCGCGCATCCCGACCACGCCCATTTTGCCCGACGCGAGCAGACCGGCCGTGGGGGGGATCGTCCCGACACCGTGGCCGTTGTCGCGCACGCGCAGCGCGACATGAGACGAGTCGAAGGTCAGGCGCACGTCAACCATGCTCGCGCCCGCGTGCCGTTCCACGTTGTGGAGCGCCTCCTGGGTGACCCGCAGCAGCATCAGCTCGACCTCGGGCGGTAACGGCCGAGATGGGCCGGCCTGGTGGAACCGGACCCGGGTCCCCGCGCGGCGGCTGAACGCCGAGGCCTCCGACCTGAGGGCCGGAACGAGCCCAAGGTCGTCGAGGATCGGCGGCCGAAGCGCGCGGGTGATCCGCCGCAACTCGTCCGCCGTCCCATCGATGATCCGCCGCGAGGCCTCGATCGTCGCCGGCATCTCGGCCGGCGACGACCGGTCGGCGATCAGGTCAAGCTTCCTCGACAGCAGGACCAGCGACTGGAGCGGGCCGTCGTGGAGCTCGCGGCCGATACGGCGGCGCTCCTCCTCGCGGGCGGCGACCGTCTGGCGGGCATAGCCCTCCAGGAACTCCTGGCGCTCATGCTGGAGCGACACGTCATGGAGCATTACCTGGAGGTGGGCCCGTCCGCCCGGGTCGCAGAGCGGAGCGGACACGATGACCTCGACCCAGACCGGCGGCGCGCCGTCGGGGCGAACGAGCTGGACGGTGCGGCGGACCGCCTCGGGGCCACCGCCGCGTCCGACATCGGCGCCGACGACGCGCTCCAGGGAGTGGCCGACCAGCGCGGCGGGCGGGCGGCCGATCAGCGCCGCCGCCGCCGGGTTCGCGTCCTCGATCACGCCGCCCGCGTCGGTGAGGAGGATCGCCTCGGCCGAGTTGGCGAACAGCTCCCGATAGCGCTCCTCGGAGGATCGGCGGGCCTGCTCTCGGTCTTGGACCGCGAGGCGGACCAGGCGCTCCTGGTCCACGCGCACACCGACGAACAAGCCGACCGCGATCAGGATGACGCCCTGCCAAATCTCGCCGAACCGCTCCAGGCCGATGTGGAACAGCACGAGGTTGGGCAGCGTCAGGACGACGCTCAGCAGGGCGGTCGGCACCGCCCCGCGCGCGCCGAATTTCAGCGCGGCGTAGACCACCGGCACGAAGAACAGCGAACTCGGCACGAGGTAGAGCGCTGCGGGGAGCGCCGACCGGTCGACCGACTCGAGCAGGGTGTGGGCGGCGGCGATCCCGAGCACGAGCGCCTGAATCGCCCAGAAGGCCCGCCGGCGGATCGGCACCAGCCCCGACCAGCCGCGCCCCACGGCCCGCATCCGCGCCGTGGCACGCGGGAGCCCAGTCCTCGCCTCAGTCGTCATCGGGTCGCAGGGCCTGGTCCAGGCGGATCCACCCGCGCGACGCGGCACGGACGATCGCCTCCGTCCGGCTCCCGACGCCCAGGCGGCTGTAGATGCTCGTGAAATGGGACTCAACCGTCCGCGTGCTCACCCGCAGGCGCTCGGCGATGTCGCGGGTGCGCAGGCCGAGGGCCGCCAGGCGGAGGATCTCAAGCTCGCGCGGCGTGGGCTGCTCGGCGTCGTCCGGGTCGGCCCGCCGCCCGATGACATGGCGAGCGATCTTCGGATCGAGGACGACGTGGCCGCCGGCGACCGTCCGGATCGCGGCGATGACCTCACTCGCGTGCGCCGTCTTGAGCAGGTAGCCGGCCGCCCCGGCCTCGATGGCGGCGACGACGTAGTCCTCATCGTCATAGGCGCTCAAGATCAGGACCTGCGTCGCGGGCCTGGCTGCCCGGATGCGGCGGGTTGCCTCGATGCCGTTCATGAGCGGCATGCTCAGATCGAGCAGGACCACGTCGGGCGAGTGTGTCGCCGCCAGGGCCACCGCCTCGAGCCCGTCTGCGGCTTCGCCGACGACCACGATCTCCTCGTCGCGCTCGAGCATCTGCCGCGTCCCCTCCCGGACGACGGCATGGTCTTCGGCTAGCAGGACTCGCAGCGGCATCGTTCCTCGCCGGGCAAGTCTAGACCCCCTGCGGGACGGATCGGTCCGAAGAGGCCGCAGCCGGCCGTGCGGGAATCCGCAGTGCGGGACGCTGGGTTCCACGATGCCGGGCACGGGACGCCGGCGCACCATCGGGGCGCGTTGCTGAACGCCTGCGAGTTGGCGTGCGCTTGGACCCGTATGGGAGACATCGATGTCGAAGGAACCGCTGCCCACCAACGTCCCCGAGGCGCAGGAGGGACCGATCGCCCGGTTCCCGTGGCTCACGCCGCGCCGCATGCTGCTCTTGCTCATCGGCTGGATGGGTCTGTTCGCCCTCCTGAGCATCGCCGTCGCCAACCCCTTCGCCGCGGAGCCGAGCGCCTCGGCGCCGCCCGACTTCGCGCGGGTGATGTTCCTGCACGGCCTGCTGATCGGGAGCGCGGGACTGCTGTCGCTGCTCGCCTGCAGCGTGCTCGGGCTGCGCTCGACGCACGCCCAGGTGTGGGTCCTGGGCGGGGTCCTCGTCGCCACGTTCCTGGCGGCGGTCGGCGGCATCTTCGACCGGTCGGTCCCGGGCTCGGAAGTGCCGATGTGGATCCAGATCTTCGGCTTCTTCGCCCTCGACGAGATCCTCCTCGCCCTGCTGATCGCGATCATCGCCGAGTGGCGGCGCGGGCGGCACGAGCTCACCATCGCGGCCTCCGGCCTGGCGGCGGCCTCGATGTTCGCCGCGGCGCTGATGGGCCACCTGGCCGGGTGGATCTTGGAGTTCGGGACCGGCTTCCCGGCGGTGATCGGGACGTACCTGACGGGCGTGGGCTTCGCGT
>JAKAMV010000364.1 GCA_021812735.1 Chloroflexota bacterium
CACTTGACCACGCGCAGCGGCGTGCCGTTGCGGGCGACCCATCCGGTGAACCCCGCGCCGACCGTCGTGCGCAGGATCTCGACGTCCACCTTCTCGTAGGCACCGAAGCGGCCCTCGAAGGCCACCGGAACCAGGTCCTCGCCGTCGAGCAGGTACGCGCGGGCGTTGTGGTACGGGATGACGCGCCGGATCTCCTCGACGACCGCGAGGCCCACGTCGCCGGGCTCGACCCCCACGCTCATCCGCCGCGCGGCCTGGCCGAGCACCTGCAGCTGCGCCTCGAGGTGCGACTCCTTCCCGCGGGCGTGGCCGATCAGCGAGCCTGTCGTGAGCAGCGTGCCGCCGATGGTGAGGTCCAGCACCACGGCGATCTCGCCCGGGTTCTCCGGCCCACCCGTGATGAACCACGCGACGAGGCCGAGGATGAGCGTGACCACGCCGCCCACCAGCGCCAGCGCGTGGATGCGCGGCTGGTTGAGCCGCACCTGGCGGGCGGCCATGGCGAGCGCTGGGGAGCGAGCGGGGCGCTTCACCTGCGGATCGTGCCACTGCCCGTGGCGTGGCGGCACCAACCGAAGGTACCGGTCGAGTTGCCGCGGTCGGCGGGTCAGCGGGGTTCGCTCTCCCGCTGGCACGACAGCACGACCGACCAGGGTCAGGGCGCGATCACGTTCCCTCGGACGCTACCTAGACCGAGGTCGGGCGAGTCGTCGACGCACTGCCTAGGCGATCCGCCGCTAGGCCCCGTGATAGCCGAACGCTGCGGACTCGGGACGCGCCAGCCAGTCCGAGAGTGTCCCCGCCGCCGCGTCCTTGGCAGATGTCTGCGCGTCGCCCGGCACCACGGGCCACGAGATCGCCAGCATCGGGTCGTTCCAGCGGATCCCTGCCTCGCAGGCCGCGTTGTACGTCGCGGTGCAGAAGTACTCGACTTCTGTAACGTCGGACAACGCGCAGAAGCCGCGCGCAAACGTGGCTGGCGCCCAGAACAGGAGCGGCTCGTCGGCGGATCCCTCCACCGCGACGTGCTGCCCCAGCGTCGGCGAGCCGGGTCGGATGTCCACGGCGACCATGAACGCCCGCCCGCTCACGACCCGCATGAGCTTGCCCTGCGGCGGGTCCCACTGGAAGTGCAGCCCGCGGATGACGCCCCGGGAGGAGCGCGACTGGTTGACCTGGGCGAACCGGGCCGGCAGGCCCAGCGGCTCGAATGTGTCAGTGCGCAGGATCTCGGCGAACCAGCCGCGCTCGTCGGGGAACAGCCGCGGCCGGACGATGAGGACCTCGGGGATGGACGTGGGCTCGACAGTGAACGGCACGGCTACATCATCACCAGGCCGCCATCCACAGCGAGCACCTGGCCCGTGATGTAGGCGGCCTCGTCGGATGCGAGGAACGCCACGGCGTTGGCGATCTCCTCGGTGGTCCCGAAGCGACCCAGCGGCGTGCGGGCCGTGATCTCGTCCTTGAGCGCGTCGGGAAGGTCCTGGGTGAGCTCTGTGAGCACGAAGCCCGGCGCGACGGCATTGACGGTAATCCCGCGCGACGCGAGTTCGCGGGCCGCGGCCTTGGTGAGGCCGATCAGCCCGGCTTTGGCGGACGAGTAGTTCGCCTGACCCGTCTGGCCGGCCTGGCCCGAGACGCTGGTGATGTTGATGATCCGCCCGCCGCGCGCCTTGAGCATCGGCCGGGTGACCGCCTTGAGCGCGTAGAAGGCACCGAACAGGTTGGTCTCGAGCACCTCGGACCACTCGTCGGGGGCCATCCGCATGATCAGGTTGTCGCGGGTGATCCCGGCGTTGTTGACCAGGATGTCGATCTTCCCGAACTCGCCGAGGACCTGCTTCACGAGTGCGTCGGCACCCTCGGCCGAGCGCGCGTCGGCCTGGATCGCGAGCGCGCGGCGGCCCTTCGCCTGGACGTCGCCGGCGGTCGCCTGGGCCGCGGCCGCGTTGCCCTTGTAGCTGAATGCCACGTCGGCGCCCTGGGTCGCGAGGCGGAGCACGATCGCCCGGCCGATGCCCCGGGATCCGCCCGTCACGAGCGCGGTCCTGCCGGTCAGGTCGATCATTGGGGTGGGTCCTCCTCGGGCTGGGTGGGCGTCGTGTCGGCCAGGGTGGCGGCTGCCGCGGTCGGTGGGTCGGTGGAGCTGGCGGTGCCCGCGCCGCGGGTCGACGCGTCAGCGCACCGATTGTGCCGGATGCGCCGGCTCGCCCGGGGCGACGTCGGAGAGGTCGAGGGCCACGGGCAGCGGCCGCGCCAAGATCTCAGCGAGGGCGGGCGGGATCGGGTCCACCGAATCCCAGTCCACGGGCTGGCGGACGTGGATGTCCTCGGGGCTCACCGACGCCTCCCCGATCGGGCCGCGCGCCGGGTCCGCGGTCCACTCGAGGGCGACGGCGCCTGACGTGAACCCGGCTCCGAACGCGATGAACACCAGCTTGTCGCCGGGCTTGACGCGCCCGGAGTTGACGGCCTCCGCCAGCGCGATCGGCACCGAGGCCGCCGACGTGTTGCCGTAGCGGTCCACGTTGACGAAGAAGCGGTCCATCGGCAGGTCGAGCCCCTTGGCCACGGCCTCGATGATCCGGATGTTCGCCTGGTGCGGGATGATCAGGTCCACGTCGCCCGGGGTCCAGCCCGCCTTGGCCACGGCCGCGAGGCCCGTCGAGGCGAGCGTCCGGGTGGCGAAGCGGTACGTTTCCTTGCCCTCCATCCGGATCTTGTGCTGGCCCTGGCTGATCGTCTCGAACGACGACGGGGCCTTCGAGCCCCCGGCCGGCAGCCAGATCATGTAGGCGCCCTGGGGGTCGGTGGTGAGCTCGATGCCGACGGGCGCCGTGGGCTCGTCGCTCCCGGACAACACCACAGCGCCCGCGCCGTCGCCGAACAGGATGCACGTGCCGCGGTCGCGGTAGTCGAGGAACCGGGTCAGCAGCTCGGTGCCGATGACGAGCACGTGCCGAGCCATGCCCGAGGCGATGTAGGCCGAGGCCGTGGCGTAGCCGTACACGAACCCGGAGCACGCGGCGGCGACGTCGAATGCGGCGGCGCGCGTGTTGCCGATCGCCTCTTTGACCAGAGCCGCCGTCGAGGGCATCCAGTAGTCCGGGCTGAGGGTCGCGACGACGATCACGTCGATGTCGTCGGGGTCGAGCCCGGCCGTGCGGATGGCGCGCAGCCCGGCAACCGCGCCCATCGAGGCGCTCGTCTCATGGGCAGCGGCGACCCGGCGCTCGCGGATGCCGGTGCGGCTGACGATCCACTCGTCCGAGGTGTCGACCATGCGCTCGAGGTCGGCGTTGGTGAGCACCTGTGCGGGCGCATAGCGGCCCCAGCCGGTGAGGCGGACCGAGCGGGGGGACGCGACGGGGGTCATGCGGGCTCAACCTCGATCAGCGGTGACTTGGCCTTCACGAGCTGGCCGTTGTCGGCGCAGATGCGCACCACCTTGCCGGCAAGGTCGCTCTTGATCTCGTTGAACAGCTTCATCGCCTCGATCAGGCCGATGATCTGGCCCACCGAGACGTGGTCGCCGACGGACACGTACGGCGTGGCGCCCGGCGACGGGGCGCCGTAGAAGATTCCGGTGAGCGGCGCCTTGACAGACGGCCGGACCGGGGGCGCGACCGGCGATGCCACCGGGGGGCTCGTCAGGGCGACTGGCGAGCCCGCCGCCGTGCCGCCATCCGCGGGCGCCACAAGCCCAGGCGCCGCCACGACCCGCTCGACCGCGGCCGGCGAGCGGACAATGATCGTGGTCTCGCCGGCGCTCACCTCGAGCTCGGCGAGCTCGCCCCGCTCCAGGATGGCCGCCAGGCGGTCCACGAGGCTCAGCAGGGCGGCGTCGCCGGCATCGCTCGGGGCCGGCACGCCCGGCGCCTCCCCCTGGCTCGACATCAGGTCGCCGTCGCGGGGCCGGGAGCGGCCGCCCGCCGTGGACGTCGAGGGGGCCGGCCGGGACGGGTCGCCGGGGCCGACGGGGACCGCGTCGGCGAGGCGCCCCTTGCGGTCCTCGCCGTCCGTGGTCTTGGCGGGGGCGGGATCGGCGTGGGGCGGCGCGCCGGGGTCGGTGCCACCCGGGAGGGCGCGCTCGTCGCTCATGCGTCCCACCTTCGGAAGACCAGCGCCGTGTTCTGGCCACCGAACCCGAACGAGTTCGACAATGCCACGCGCGGGTCCCGCTTCGTTGCCACCTTGGGCGTGAGGTCCATGCCCGCCGCCGCCTCGTCCGGGTCGTCGAGGTTGATGGTGGGCGGCACGATCCCCGTCCGGAGCGTCAGGATGGTGACGATCGCCTCCACGGCTCCCGCCGCGCCCAGGGTGTGGCCGAGCATCGACTTGTTGGCGGTCACCGACACGTTCCGGGCATGGTCGCCCAGGATCGTGCGGATCGCCGCCAGCTCCGCCTTGTCGCCCTCCGCCGTGGACGTGGCGTGGGCGTTGACGTGGTCCACCTCGGACGGGTCGAGGCCCGCCTTGTCGAGCGCCCGTCGCGCGGCCCGGACCGCGCCGATGCCGCCCGGCGCCGGCAGCGTGATGTGCGAGGCGTCCGCTGTGGCCCCGTAGCCGACGAGCTCCGCGAGCGGGGCGGCGCCGCGCGCCTGAGCATGCTCGAGCGCCTCGAGTACCAGCACGCCGCACCCCTCGCCCACCACGAAGCCGTCGCGCGCTCTGTCGAACGGGCGCGACGCAGCGGCCGGGTCGTCATTGCGCGTGGACAGCGCCTTCATCGACGCGAAGCCGCCGATCGTCGCCTCGTGGATCCCCGCCTCGACGCCGCCCGCGAGCATGACGTCCGCGTCGCCGCGCCGAATGGTCTCCCACGCCTCGCCCACCGCATGGCCGCCCGTGGCGCAGGCCGACACGGTGGAGAAGTTGGGGCCGATGGCGCCAGTCGCGATCGCGACCTGCCCGGCGCCCACGTTGCCGATGCCCATGGGGATGAAGAACGGCGAGATCCGGTCGGGGCCGCGCTGGCCCATGAGCAGCACGTTGTCGAACAGCGTCTGCACGCCGCCCATGCCCGAGCCCAGGATGACGCCCGTGCGGGCTGCGAGGTCGCCCTCGAACCGCTCGGGCAGGCCGGCGTCGCAGACCGCCTGGTGGGCGGTCCACAGCGCGAACTGGATGTAGCGGTCGGTGCGGCGGATCTCCTTGCGGTCGAGGACCGAGGAGGGGTCGAACCCCTTCGCCTCGGCCGCGAACCGGACGCTGAGGCGCGACGGGTCGAACGCCTGGACCGGCGCCACGCCGGAGCGGCCGGCGACGAGCCCGTGCCAGGTGGTGGGCACGTCGTTGCCGAGCGCGGTGATGGCGCCCATCCCCGTCACCACCACGCGCCGGGGCCGCTCGGGCCAGCTCCAGCTCATCGGACCAGCTTCCCCGTGCGCACGGTGGCTGCCCGGTACACATCCCCCGGCAGCCCGCGCGCCGAGATGGCGCTGGCAACCGACAGCGCGTCGAACGGTGTCCGGCGGATCACCACGTCCACCTCGCCGTTGGCGATCGTCGCCATCGCCCAGCTCGCGGTCGGGTCGCCGTCGAACACGTAGCCGCACGACCCGTCGTTGACGATGACCTTCCAGCCGAGGTCGCGGACCTCGGGGATGTGCGTGTGGCCCACGCAGATGACCCGGGCGTCGGTGCCGGCGGCGCGCTCGTAGATCACCGACGCGTCGAGCGCCTGGTCGAAGCCGCGGGTCTGGGACCCCGGCGACGCGTGGACCAGCAGCACCAGCGTGTCGTCGGCGGTGCGCATCCGGCGCTCGGACGGGAGGCGCCGCAGCCAGTCCAGCTGGCCGTCGCCCAGCTCGTCGTGCGCCCACTCGGCGGCGGCGGTGATCACCTCGGGCACGCCGTCCTGGTACTGCGGATAGGCGGCGCCGTAGTCGAAGTCGCCCACCGCGATGTCGGTGTTGCCGGACACGATCAGCGCCCCCTCCGACTCGAGCAGGCGCAGCGCGTCCACGCAGCCGTTGGGGTCGGGGCCGTTGAGGACGAGGTCACCGGCGACCAGCACGGCGTCGGGCTTCTCGCGGCGGATCTCTGCGGCGACCGTCTCGAGGGCGGCGAGGTTGCCGTGGATGTCCGAGAGGACGGCGATGCGGGTCATCGGGGAGCTCCAGGGCCCTGCGAGGGCGGCACAGCGCATGGCGGGGACGAGCACGCGAGCGAGCGCACTTGAGCGCGCGTGAGCGAGCGCGCGGAGGCGACAACGTGGCAATGGGCCGTCATCGGAGGGCCCCCGCCGGCGGGATGACGAACGAGAGCAGGCCCTCGCAGGCCACCTCGCCGTTCACGCTCGCGACCGCACGGCCCTTGCCGAACCGGCTGCCCAGCCTGTCCATCATGACCTCGAGGCGGAGCGTGTCGCCGGGCACCACGATGCGCTTGAAGCGGACCTCGTCGATCCCGGCGAACAGCCCCATCCGATCGCCGAAGCCGGGCTGCTTGGCCACGTAGACCGCCATCGTCTGGGCGAGCGCCTCCACCTGGAGCACGCCGGGCATCACCGGCAGGCCCGGGAAGTGGCCCTGGAAGAACCACTCCGTGGCGGTGACGGCCTTGATGCCCACGATCCGCTTGGCGTCCGGGTCGTACTCCACGATTCGGTCCACCAGCAGGAACGGCCACCGGTGCGGGATCAGCGATTCGATCTCGCGCGTGGTGTGGACGGTCCCGGGCGTGGCCGGGACGGCGGCAGACGGGGTGGCTTGGTCGGTCACGGGCGGCTCCTGACGGGGTCGTCGGCAGCGTAGGCGGCGGCGAGCGCCGCATGCTGGCGGGTGTGTGCAGGGCTGCACGCGCGGGCGGGCCGCGGCGCATGGGACGGGACGGGCATCAGGCTCGCTCGGCGGCCGCGAGGAAGGCAGCCGCGCCCACGCGGTCGAGCAGGTTGGTGGTGAAGCGGCCAGCGAGGAAGGGCTCCGATTCGAGCAGCGCGCGGTGGATCGCAACGTTGGTGATCACGCCCTCGACCACGAGTTCCGCGAGGGCGGCCTTGCCGCGGGCGATCGCCGCCTCGCGCGTCTGCCCCCACACGATCAGCTTTCCGAGCAGGGAGTCGTAGTACGGCGGGACGTCGTAGCCGCTGTAGGCGTGGCTGTCGAAGCGGACGCCGGGGCCTCCCGGGATGTTCAGCCGCTCGATCGTCCCAGCGCCGGGCCGGAACTCCTGGGCCGGGTCCTCGGCGTTGATCCGGAACTCGATCGCGTGGCCGTCCTGGCGCACGTCCTCCTGGATGAACCCGAGCGGCTCGCCGGCGGCGATGCGGATCTGGGTGGCGACGAGGTCGATGCCGGTGAGCATCTCGGTCACCGGGTGCTCCACCTGGATCCGGCAGTTGATCTCGATGAAGTAGGCGTTGCCCTCGCCGTCGACGAGGAACTCGAGCGTGCCGACGTTCTCGTATCCTGCGGCCACCACGGCCTTCACCGCGCGCTCGGCCAGCTCTCGGCGACCGGCCTGCGTCATCGCGGGCGACGGCGACTCCTCGAGGATCTTCTGGTGCCGGCGCTGGATGGAGCAGTCGCGCTCCCAGAGGTGCACGCCGTGGCCGAAGCGGTCCACCGCCACCTGGACCTCGACGTGGCGGTTGTCCTCCAGCCAGCGCTCGAGGTACAGGGAGTCGTCGCCGAACGCGGCTCGGGCCTCGGAGCGGCAGATGGGCAGCACGGCCGCCAGCTCACGCGCGGAGCGGACCATGCGCATGCCCTTGCCGCCGCCGCCGGCCGAGGGCTTGACGAGGACGGGATAGCCGACCCGTCCGGCCTCCTCGAGCGCCTGCGCCTCGTCGCCGAGGAGCCCCGAGCCGGGGATGGTCGGCAGGCCGTGGGCGGCGAGGAGGCGGCGGACCTCCTCCTTGGACGAGAACCGCTCCAGCACGGGCGCCGACGGGCCGATGAACGTGAGGCCGTGGGCGCGCACCGCCTCCGCGAACGCGTCATCCTCGGACAGGAAGCCGTAGCCCGGGTGGATGGCGTCGCAGCCGGTCACCATCGCGGCGGAGATGACCGCTGGCGCCGAGAGGTACGAGCGGCGGGCGTCAGCGGGGCCGATGCAGATGGCCTCGTCCGCAAGAAGGACCGGCAGGGAGGCGCGGTCCGCCTCGGAGTACGCGACGACCGCCTCGATGCCGAGTGTGCGGCAGGCGCGCAGGATGCGGAGGGCGATCTCGCCGCGGTTGGCGATGAGGATCCGGCTGACCATGCTCAGCCCTCCGCCGCCCCATCGGCGCCCGCCGCATTGGCATCCGGCTCGGGGTCGGCCTCGACGAGCGCGATCTCCTCGCCGTACTCCACCCCGTCGCCCGGCTGGGGGTAGACCTCGACCACGGTGCCGTCGATCGGGGCCACCACGTCGAGCGCGATGCCCAGCAGGTCGACGCTCGCGATCCGGTCGCCGGCCCGCACGCGCGTTCCCGGGGCGAGGCCCGGCTTGAACATGCCCACGGTTGGCGAGAGGGCGGGCTCTTGGCGCGGGCCGTCGGCTGCGGCCTCGTCGGTGACCGTCGGCGCGGGGAGCGAGGCGCCGGGCGGGGCGACGATGGGAAGCGACGCCCGGTGCGGGCGCTCGCGGCGGGGGCCGGCGCCGGCCGGGCGGCGGACGCGAATGTGCCAGTCACCCTCGCGGATCTCCACCTCGCCGAGGTTTGCGGTGGCGAGCTTCACGACGAGCGCGGGCACGAGCGCGTCGGCGAGGCGGGCGATGCCGGCGTGGTCTGCGACGCGTTGGGCGGCGTTGCGGTCCCCGGGGTGGGGCTGGTCGGGCATCGGCTAGACGTCCTCGCGGGCGGGTGGCTCGTCGCGCCGGCCCACCTGAAGCGGCGCGGGAA
>JAKAMV010000365.1 GCA_021812735.1 Chloroflexota bacterium
CATGTCCCCACGACAAGCCACCGCCGGGCGACGGCCAGGCGGCCGAGGGCGGTGAAGAAGCGGTCCATGGTCACACCTCGGGAGAGTGCAATGCGGTGGCGGCCGGCGCCTCGCCGGCCGCGGCGGTCCGGGCGTGGCCCGGCGGCAATGGCTCCCGCGCGACTAGGTATAGAACTGACGGACGTCGTGTACACAATCGGGCCTCCGGGAGTGAGGAGGACCGATGACCGACCGAGAGCTCGACCGGCGAGCCGCGCACCGCCTAGCGGTGATCCGCCACGCGCAGGAGGTGACCGGCAACGTCAGCAAGACGTGCCGCTACTACGGGATCACGCGGCAGGCCTACTACAAGTGGCTGCGCCGGTACGAGGCCGGCGGGGTCGAGCAGGCGGTCGGCTGTGATGTGGCATGGCATCGGCATGTCCCTGGCTGACTGATTGGTCAGTCACAAGCCTGCAGACGACGCGTGAGCTGGCCGTTAGACACGCCTGAAACGTCGATGAGGAAGCCCGTCGAGCGCCGAGCGCTGGAGCGCGCCCCGATGAGGCCAACCGCGCCGTGTCGCGCACATCGCGCGAGGCAGGGGTCGGACTCGCCGATCGGGCCAGTCCTCTCGCCCAGCGACTACCGATGTGGCGCCTACCGGAGCCGGTTCCACCGCCTCGTGCTCGGCCAGCTCGAGATCCAGGGGGCGACCCACACGGCGTCCTCGTACGCGAAGGGCGGGTACGGGTCGAGGAAGGACCGCGCGTCGCCGTCGACAGGGCCAGGGTCCTTGCTGGCCGGCTCGACGACCCGCTCGAGGGTCGGTCTGATGAAGACGTCGTCCTTCGTGATCCGCTCGATCGCCTCGACCGGCACGAACGACCTGGCTTCGTCGAGGTGGAGCCATCCCCCGGACGCGATCTCGAGGAACCGAACTCTCCCCACGGCATCGTCGACGAGGAGGTGCTCGATGCGGCCGACCTTCTGGCCGGTCGGGTTCCTGACGACCCGTCCGCGAAGGTCCTCCTGGTCGCGGGAGAGGGTCCTTCCCGCGTTTCGCAGGCGGCTCAGGGTCGGAGGCGGCAGCCGCCGATCGGTCCTGGTGATGTGGTTGTTGGGATTCATGGCACGGCCTCCGCCTCGTGTTGTCCGATTCGTCCTTGACACGATCCTGCCCCTTCGGGGTGAGCCCCCCGTGATCCTGGGCTGAGCGGCAGGTGAGGAGATTCGCCATGCCGGCCCGCGTTGCATGGGGGTGTTGGTCCGGAGGCCGTCAGCAGGTGCGAGCCCGAAGCCGTGCCCGCCGGCCGCATCGGCTGACGAATGTGCAGACGGCCCGTGTCGCACACCCCCTCATGAGGACCCGAGCGGTGGGCGTCATGAAGTTCGGCTGGTCCCGGTCTGCGGGATAGAGATTCGCCGCGAGGATGCGGCCGCGACCACCGGCCGCGAGTAGGCTGACCCGCTGCTTCTCCCGACCGCTACTTCTGCAGCCAGGCCTGCCACGACACTGTCATCAGGGATCCCAATCCCCACGGCATCCCGCCGCGGGCTACGCCGACACGGCAGGCCCGGCCACTGGTCGGCATCGGGGTCGCGGAGGCTCAGCCGGACCGCCGGGCGGTGCACGTCTCAGCGCAGCTTCACCTCGGGCTAAGACTCCGGTGCAACGATCCCGGCAGCCCAAAGCGGAGCCGTGGAGGTGCGCGGGATATGGTGGACCTGCTCCTGGACCCAGTCTGCGGGATGGAGATCGAGTCCGGCGAGGCGGTCGCGAGTGCCGTGACCGAGGGGCGGCGCTTCCACTTCTGCTGCCCGCGCTGCTACGCCGCCTTCCTCGACACGCCGCATCGCTACGTCGGCTGGCCGGGTGAGCCGGTGCGGCCGGTCCCCGTGGCGGCCGCCCCGCCCACGAGCTCGCGCCTCGGGCGCTGTCCGTTCGCTTCCTGAGGATGCCCGGCGCCGTGCGGTCCGGCCTCAAGGACCGCGGCGGGTCACGCCAGGCGGGCGCGCCCCGAAAAGCCCGTGCCGCCGATCGGCGACTTGCCTGCGGGCGCCGTGTCAGTGGCAGCCGCCGCTGTGCTTCGTCGGAGCGTCGACCTCGCTCACGGGCGCCTGGCCAGGGTCGGCCGACGCATTCTCGCCCGCGTGCCCCGCATGCCCTCCGTGGTCGCCATGCGCTCCGTGGCCGAAGAGGTGCATGCCGATCATGCCCCCGAACAGCCCGATCGTCAGCAGGGACTCCGGCGTCAGGACGCCGAGGTAGAGGAGCGCCGCAGCGACGGCGGCCGCCGCGATCGCCGGGAGCAGCCACCGCGGCCGGCTCCCGGACCGATGGGCCGTGTCGTCGGCGTTGGTGATCATGCGGTTGCCTCCAAGCGCGCTGAGGGGGAGTTGACGAGACGGGCGCGACGCCTCGCCAAGACGGCGAGGCCGATCCCGGCGATGCCGATCGCGATCCCGATCAGCTGCGCCGTCTTGAGGCCGAGCAGGACGCTCGGCTCGTCGCGCAGGAAGAACAGCACGAAGCGGATGGACGCCAGCCCGACGAGGTAGGCGGCGGCCAAGGCGCCCGGCACCATGAACGGTTGGCGGCGGAGGGTCCAGAGCACGACGAACAGGCCGAGCAGCGCGATCGCCTCGTAGGCCTGGGTCGGGTGGAGGGGCGTGCCCAGCGGCGCCATCGCCGCCGGGTTCCGGTAGATCACGGCCCACGGGACCGTCGTCGGGATGCCGGCGGAGTCGCCGCCGATGAGGCACCCGACGTGGCCGATCGCCTGGCCGACGGCTGCGGCTGGCGCCGCTACGTCGAGGGCGCTCATCCAGCCGACGCCACGCCGAGGCGCGAATACGACCAGAGCCGACGCCCCGGCCACCAGGCCGCCGTAGAACGACAGCCCGCCGGTCCACACCATGAGGAGGTGGACGGGGTGCGCGGCGAGGTCGGGAAGGCCGTTCTGCAGGACGTAGAGCAGCCGCCCGCCGGCGAGGGACGCCACGGCAACCCAGAGCACGGCGTCGGCGACGACTCCCGTCGGCATCCTCCGGCGGCGGGCCTCGTGGTCGGCGACCGCATAGGCGACGAGCATCGCGAGGACGAGCGTCAGGCCGTACCAGCGGAGGTCCACACCCGCGATCCGGAACGCGACCGGGTCGATGTCGATGACGAAGGGCACCGGTTGGCCTCAGCGGCGTTCGGCGGCGTGGCGCGGCGCCGCAGCAGTCCGGAGGACGGTCAGCGCCGTCACCAGGCTCGCGAGAGCCGCGGCGAGCCAGGTCGCCAGTACTGGTGCGTCAGCGAGGACCGACGCACCCAGCAGGAGGACGAGTGCCGAGAGGAGGATCGCCCAGGGCCAGGGACCGCGGCCGCCACCGCCCCTGTGGTGGCCGGAACCCGCGCGGCGGACGATGCGCCCGCGGTAGCGGCCCATGCCGCACGTGAACCGGACCTCCCCCGGCCCCGCCGCGGGGAGGTCGACCACGGTGGTCGCGCCCGGCGCCAGGTGCCTGACGAGGCGCGGCTCCGAGAACACGACGCGGTCCGAGCACTCGTGGGTGTCCACCCTGTGGAACACGAGCCGGATCGGCGTGTCGGCCGCCACCTCGACCACGCTGGGGTGGTACCCATTGGCGACCAGGATCTCGACCGTCTGCGCGTCCTCAACCGACCGCATGCCGCGACCGCCGGTCACCGCCATGCGACGGCTCCGAACCCCGCGAGGAGGATCACCGCGAGCAGCACGACCACCAGCCAGGTCGCCGGGTGTGTCATGACGCCCACAGCTGCCCCCGCGCACGACCTGGTCGCCGCGCCGCCCGCCACGACCAGGTCGAGGAGGACGAGCGCGCCGACGGCGATGAGCAGGTAGCCGAGGATGTCCACGGCCGTCACGTTCGTCTGGCCAGATGAACGCGGGATGAGGCGCTGGTAATGCCCGGCTGAGAATGCCGGCGGCCCGGCCCAGTTAAGGCTTGCCTCGGGCGCGCGGCTGAGAACCTCGCTGGGTCGCCGCTGAGGCCGGCGAGAGCGGATCCGGGGGCCCGGTCGGCTCAGGCGCGATCCAGGGCGCTGGCGATGTCCCGGAGCAGGTCGTCGGGCGACTCGACCCCCACCGACAGCCGCACCAGCGCCGGGTCGATCGCCAGCGACGAGGCGGCCACCGACATGTGGGTCATCGCGGCCGGGAGCTCGACCAGGGACTCGACCCCTCCGAGCGACTCGGCGAGCGTGAACAGGCGGGTCCCCTCGCAGAAAGCAGTCGCCCGTTCGGGCGCAGACCTGCCCGCACGACCGCCGGAGGCGGGGATGAACGAGATCATCCCCCCGAAGGCTGGCTCGCCGGTCTCCGCGTGGCGCATCTGGCGCGCCGCAATGGCGGCGCCCGGGTGCGCGTGCGGCCCGTCGCGCAGGCCCGGGTAGCTGACCCACGCCACGTCCGCGCGTCGCGCCAACAGCTCCGCCACCAGATTGGCGTTCGCGGAATGCCGGGCCATCCGGAGCGGCAAGGTTCGGAGGCCGCGCAGGACGAGGAAGCAGTCAAGCGGCCCGGGCACGGCGCCCATGGCATTCTGGATGAACCGGAGGCGATCAGCGAGGCCGTCGTCGCTCACCACGACGACCCCCAAGACGGTGTCGGAGTGGCCCCCGAGGTACTTCGTGGCCGAGTGGAGGACGATGTCCGCGCCGAGCTCCAGCGGGCGCTGGAGCGCCGGCGAGGCGAACGTGTTGTCGACGACGAGAAGCGGTCGGTCTTCTCGCGAGCCCGAGTCGCGGACGAGCGAGGAAACCGCGGAGATGTCGACCACCTTGAGTAGCGGGTTGGACGGCGTCTCGACCCACACGAGCCGCGTCCGGCCTTGCCTCGCTCCCAGAACGGCCTCCACGGCGCCGCCCGCGAGGTCGACATACCGCGCGGTCGCGGCGCCGCTGGCCCTGTGCACGCGCTCGAGGTATCGGAACGTTCCGCCGTAGACGTCGTCGCCCACGAGGATCTCGCTGCCTGGCCCCGCGAGCTGGGCGATGGCCGCGGTGGCCGCGGAGCCGGACGCGAACGCGATCCCGTGGCGCCCGCCCTCGAGGTCCGCGACGGCGCGCTCGAGGCGTTCGCGCGTGGGGTTCTGGGACCTCGCATACTCGTATCCCCGCCGCGGCCGGCCGACGCCGTCCTGGGCGTAGGTCGAGGTCTGGTAGATCGGCGGGGAGACGGCCCCCGTGACCTCGTCTGGCTCTGCTCCGGCGCGCACCGCGCGCGTCGCGAAGGCATGCCCATTTCCGCGGCTTTGCGTGTCCATGCGTTCCCTGCCATCAAGTCTGGTGATCGGTCGCGAGACGACGGACCCTCACAGCGACTCGGCGGGAGGGGCCGATCTCGACGTTCCGGAGGATGCCCTCGCTACTGGGCAAGATTCGGGCCTGGCCAACACTCGGTCAAGCGAGCGGGGGCTGCGTCCGCCGAGCGCACGATCAGGGCGCGGGGAGCTCCACCAGGAAGGTGGCCCCCATGCCGAGGCCGGCGCTCTCGGCCCACGCTCGGCCCCCCATCGCGTTGGCCAGGGCGCGGACGATCGCAAGGCCGATGCCAGCGCCACCGGCGGATCGCGTGCGGGCGGGATCGACCCGGTAGAAGCGCTCGAAGACGGCCTCGAGCTGGTCTGCGGCAAGCCCTTGGCCCTGGTCGGTGACCCGGAGTCTGACGGCCCCGGAGGCCACCTCTGCCGCGACCTCGATCGACGAGTTGTCCGGCGCAAACCGGAGCGCGTTCGAGAGGTAGTTCGAGACGATCTGGGCGACGCGGTCGCGGTCGGCCATGACTGGCAGGTGGCCGGTGGGCGCGGCCAGCCCGATCCCTCGCGCGTCGGCCTGCGGCGCGAACCGGGCAATGACCTCCCGAGCCACCTCGGCCGCGTCGATCTCCTCGGTGCGCAGCGGCAGCTGGTGCGCCTCGGCCCGCCACAGCTCGGCGAGCTCGTTGACCATCCTCGTCAGCCGGGAGGTCTCGGCGCGGAGCAGGTGCCACGTCTGGGGGCTCGGCGGGATCACGCCGTCCTCGAGGCCCTCGAGGTAGCCGTCCAGCGTCGCCAGCGGCGTGCGCAGCTCGTGCGCCACGTCGCCCACCAGCTGGAGCCGCCTGCGCTCGGTGGCCTCGAGGGACGCCGCCATGTCGTTGAACGACGCCGCGAGGTCGGCGATCTCCCCGGGCTCGTCGGTCTCCACCCGCTCAGCGTAGTGGCCGGCGGCGATCCGCCGCGACGCGTCGGCGAGGCGGGTGACGGGCCGAGCGATCCGTGCGGCGACGGCAACGCTGACGACGGCTGCCGTGATCACCGCGATGACCGTGGCCGCGAGGAGCGCCCGGCGCATCGCGTCGATGAACGCCATCTGGGTGGCCATTGCCATGGCCTCGCCCATCGGGTCGCCCGGGACGTGGCCCATCGCCTCCGAGAAGTAGCTGGGGCCCACGAGCAGGACCGCCGCGCCGACGGTGCCCAGCGCCGCGGCCGCGACAGCCACGAACGCCGCCAGCAGCCGAGCACGCAGCGACCGGGGGATCACGGCCGCGCCTCGCGCAGCCGGTAGCCCACGCCCCGGACCGTCTCGATGAAGCGCGGGTCCGCAGGATCGTCGCCCAGCTTGCGGCGGATGTTGCCGATGTGGACGTCGACCAGGTGGTCGTCGGCGAAGTTGACGCCGCCCCACACCTCCCCGAACAAGCGCGCCCTCGACAGGACGATGCCCGGCTGGCGGGTGAGCGCGGCGAGGACGGCGAACTCGACGGCCGTGAGCTGCACATCCCTTCCGTCGACCCTGACGGACCGGCGGTCCTCGTCGACCGCAAGGCCGGGCGGCGCGGTCGACCGGAGGCTGGCCGTCGACGAGCGCGGCCGCCGGAGGAGCGCCTTGATCCGCGCGACGAGCTCGCGCGGCGAGAAGGGCTTCGCCAGGTAGTCGTCCGCGCCCACGGTCAGGCCGACGACGCGGTCGACCTCCTCGTTGCGGGCGGTCAGCATCAGGACGTAGGCGTCCGAGAACCCGCGGAGTTGCCGGCAGACCTCGATCCCGTCGAGGCCGGGGAGCATCAGGTCGAGGACGACCACGTCCGGCTCGAAGTCGCGGACAGCCGAGACGGCGGCGATGCCGTCAGCGACCGCGCGAGCCTCCCAGCCCTCTCGCGTGACGTACCCGGCGACCAGGTCCGCGATCGGGGGCTCGTCGTCGACCACCAGAATGCGCGGGGCGCGTGCGGGCGGATGCGTGCCTGTGTCGTCCGGCAGCGTGGGGTGGATGGCGGGCGTCGGTTCCGTGGCCTCGTGCATGTCGCCTCTGCTGCATCTGGCCCGCCGCGAAGCGCTCGCAGCCGCGGCGCCTAGAGGATATTGTCCGCGGGCGCCACGCTGAACACCACACAGAAGGGGGCAAGAGCGCGTCAAGGAACCGTCAACACGCCGATGCAGCACTGCGGCACCTAGCGGATTCGGATGAAGTCGGTGCGCGGTCACGCGAGCGCGGTCATCGCGCCCCGCTCGGCCCGCGACCTCCACCAGGAGGAGGCTGGGATCGACGCTGGGATCGCGCCAAACGGTGGCGTGCACGCGGACTCGCGAGAGTCAGCCGATCGGCGTCCCGACTCCTCCCGAGCACTCGCCCCCCGCCTCGCCGCCCTGGGCCCCACCGGCGTATTGGCCGACGAACTGGAGCAGCCTCGGGTCGTCCGGACGGGCGAGCTGGAGCTGAGCGCCCCACGCTGAAACCACGACCGGCGACGGGATCCCCGCGTACGGGCTCAGGATGAGGTACCGCTGGCTGCCAAGGTAGTGGCTCTCGACGAACTGCCGGAGCTGCGCCACGTCGCCCGTCGAGAGGTCCGGCCGGTAGGTGATCCACACCGCCCCGTGCTCAAGGGAGTGCACCGCGTTCTCATCGGGCACAGGCTGGCCGTAGACACCACAATTGAGCCACGCCTGGCTGTGGGAGCCGCCTGCCGGCGGCGTGCGGTCGTAGCTGATGCTGCTCGCCACGTGCGCGTGGTCTGCCTCGGTGAACACGACGGCCCCGGATGGGATCGGCCCGCCGCTCGAGCCGGGGCTCGAGAGGCCGCCAATCGCCACCGCGCCAAGGACGACGACGGCCAGCACCGCAAGCGCAGCGACGATGGGCAACGGATGCCCGCGGTGAGCACCGCCGGTGCGCCCCCTCAGCAGCCTGGGGACCGACCGGCTGCCCACCGAAGACGACCCAGCTGAGCCACGGACTGGGTCCCGGGCCGCCTGGCGGCGGATCTCGCGTGCCCTCTTGCCCACGGTTCCTCCTGCATCTCCATTGCACCTGCTCAGCGGGACCGGCCGCGCGGCCAGCAGGCGGATCGGGGTCGGGCCGGGCGATCTCGGCACCAAGGATTCAGATGAGCCAGCCGGCATGGTGCCGCCGTTACCTGAGGACGAGATGAGCGAACGATGAGTGCGGCGCGAGCGAAGGCCTCGCTGTGTGACCGCAAGCACACTGTCCTGTCGAGGCACTCCCCCATCGGAGTGCGGGGCACGGAGCGGGCGCGATCCTCCTCGCCTTTCCCCTGCCGCCGCTTCCAGCCCGCCGGGGGGCGTTCTTGAGGAGTTCTTGAGGCAGCTTTGTGAGCAGCCTGAGGAAGGCCCCGCAGTATGTCCTGCATCGCCCCGCTAGGGGCACTCACTAGACGACGGACTCCAGAAAGGGAGAGCGCAATGATGTTCGGGTACGGATCCGGCCTCGGATGGGGCCTCGGCGGCTGGTTGGGGATGCTGGGCATGCTCGCCGTGATCGTCGGGATCGTGGTCCTTGTCGTCTGGCTCGTGAGCCGCGCGACACA
>JAKAMV010000366.1 GCA_021812735.1 Chloroflexota bacterium
CCTTCGTCGAGCACACCGGCACGCACTTCGACGCCCCCTGCCACATGGTCGAGGGCAAGGAGAGCGTCGACCAAATTGGCGCCGAGCGGCTGTTCCGGCCACTGGTCGTCATCGACATCTCGGCCGAGGTTGGCGACAACCCCGACGCGATCCTCACGCTCGAGCAGGTCCACGCGTTCGAGGCGGCGCACGGCCGCATCCCCGACGGCGCCGCGGTGTTCCTGCGGACGGGCTGGGAGGAGCACAACACCGACCCGGTCAAGTACGGCAACCAGGGCGGGCCGCTCAGGTTCCCGGGTTTTGGGCCAGACGCTGCGCGGTTCCTGGTCGCGGAGCGCGGAGCGTGCGGTCTCGGCAGCGACACCCTTGGCATCGACCCGGGCTTCGCCGACGACTTCGTCGTCCACCGCAAGATCAGCCACCCGCGCGGCGTGTGGCACGTCGAGAACCTCCAGAACCTGCGGTCCGTCCCGCCGCTCGGCGCTTGGGTCGTGGTGGCGCCGCTCCGGCTGGTCGATGGCTCGGGTTCGCCGTGCCGGGTCATCGCGCTCGTCCCGTGACCCTCGTCGAGGACGGTCGGCTTGCGTTCATCGCCACCTGCGATCTCGTCGGCGTGACCCGCGGCCGCGCCGTCAAGGCGCGCGAGCTGGCCTCGCGGCGCACCACTGGCGTGGGCTGGGTGCCCGCCGACCTCGCCCTCACCACATTCGGCGACATCGCGGACCCCAACCCGTTCGGGGCGCTGGGGGACATCCGGCTGATCCCCGACGGCACGGCCGCGCTGCTGCCCGAGGTGGGCCTTCGGCCCGCTTCGGAACTCGTCCTGGCCTCGATCGTGGAGCCCGACGGCACCCCCTGGGCCTGCGACCCGCGGACGGCCCTCGTGGACGCGGTCCGTGCGCTCGACGTCACGGGGCTGCGGCTGCGGGTGGCGTTCGAGCAGGAGTTCACCGTTCTGGGACCGGGCGGCCGGGTCGGCCCGGGGCCCGAGGGCTTACCCGTCCCACCGCCCTTCTCTCTGGACGCGTTCCGGGCCGCTGAGCCGTTCGGGTCCGAGCTGGTCATGGCGCTCGCGCTTGCCGGTCTGGAGCCGGAGAACTGGCTGCCCGAGTACGGCGATGGGCAGTTTGAGATCACGGTCTCCCCCGCGGACCCGGTCACGGCCGCGGACCGGGCGATCCTCGTGCGGGCAATAACTCGCGACGTGGCGTCCGCCCACGGCCTGCGTGCGTCGTTCGTGCCGCTCCTCCGGCCTGATGCGGTGGGCAACGGCGTCCACATCCACCTCTCGCTCTGGGACTCGGACGGAAACCCGGTCACGCTCGACGAGGACCTCGACCTCACGACGCCCACCGGGCGCTTCGCAGCCGGGATCCTGGCCCACGCCCCGGCGCTGATCGGGTGGTCGGCGTCATCGGTGATCTCCCCGATCCGCCTGGCGCCGCACCGATGGTCGTCCGCGGCAGCGTTTCTGGGCCGCCAGAACCGTGAGGCCATGCTCCGCATCTGCCCCGTGGTGACCATCGGGTCAAACGGGCTAGCGGGCGCGAACCTTGAGTTCCGGGCGGCCGACGCAACCGCCAACCCCTGGCTGGTGCTGGCGGTGCTGATCCGGGCGGGTCTCGACGGCCTCGCGCGCGAGCTGCCATCGCCGGCCGTGCTGGACATGGAGCTCGACGCGCTCGGCGCCGCCGGTCGCGAGCGATTCGGCGTGCGTGAGCTGCCGCGTACGCAGGCCGACGCGCTGGCCGCTATCGAGGCCGACGAGATGTCGCGTGATTGGTTCGCGCCGGACCTTCTGTCCACGCACCTGGGCATCCGGCGGACCGAGGCTGCGCTTCTCGCCGCCCTGACGCCCGAGGAGCAGTGCCGGCGGTACGCGGATGTCATCTGAGCACGCGGCCCAGGCGATCCGGGACGCCGGCGTCTGCGACGGGCTGGACACCGTGGTCAACGAGCTGCTCGCGACGGTGCGCCTCGTGGACCACCACGTCCACGGTGTCGTCAGCGAGCGGGTGGACGACGCCACGCTCGCCGACATGCTCATCGAGTCGGACCGGCGTTCCGCGACCCGCGCCGCGGGCTTCGACACGCAGGTATGGCACGCGGTCCGCCGCTGGTGTGCGCCGCAGATACGGGCCCCTGCCCACGCGGCGGCCGAGGACTACCTCGTTGCGCGTCGTGCCTACGAACGGCTGATCCCCATCGGGAGGCTCCTGCTCTCGCGTGCCGGCTTCGAGCGCGTCATCGTGGAGACCGGGTTCCAGGGCGGCCGCGTCACCAGCCCAGCCGCGACGGGCGAGATGGCAGGCTGCCCTGCATCGCGCGTCGTCCGCCTCGAAGCGATCGCTGAGCGGCTGGTGTACGAGCTCGCGGACCCCCTCACGTGGCCCGACGCGTTCCGCGCCGCAGTGGCGGCCGAGTTGGCTGGCGCCGATCCAGCCGTGGGCTTCAAGACGATCCTCGCCTACCGGGGCGGCTTCGACCGCGACCTCGCGCGGCCCGCCGATGAGGCAGTCGCGTCGGCAGCCGTCCGCTGGGCGGCCGAGGTGCATGCTGGCGCGACAGCGCGCTTGACAGACGAGGCGCTCCTCCGCTTCGGCATCTGGACCGCCATCGACACCGGCCGTCCCCTCCAGGTGCACACGGGCTTCGGCGATCCGGACCTCGACTTGCACCGCGCGGACCCGCTCCTCCTGACCGACTTCATCCGGGCCACCGAGGAGCGTGCGCCGGTCATGCTGCTCCACACCTACCCGTTCCACCGCCACGCCGGGTACCTCGCCCAGATGTTCCCCCACGTCTACTTCGACGTTGGCGAGGCGGTGCACTACACGGGCGCCGCATCGGAGGTCGTCGTCCGCGAATCGATGGAACTAACGCCGTTCACCAAGCTGTTGTTCAGCTCGGACGCCTGGGGCGCGCCCGAGCTGCACCTGCTTGGCTCGTGGCTGTTCCGTCGCGCGATGTCCCGCGTGCTCGGCGACTGGGTGGCGCGTGGCGACTGGTCGCGGGCGGACGCGGATCGGGTGGTCCGCCTCGTCGCGGCGGAGAACGCGCGCCGCGTGTACCGACTGCCCGCGTAGGGCCGTCGCGCTCGGGCGCGGCAGGAGCGTCGGGAGCGGACCCCGCAGCTAGTGGGCCCAGCCGTTCATGGCGATCACGCCCGGATCGCCCGGGCTCCCATAGCAGGGAGGCGCACTGCCGCCCGGACCAGCTGCCGCCACCAGCCGCCCGCCGTCCGATGGGAGCAAGAACCCGATCGTCGTGGGCAGTACCGGTGTCGTCGCGCCGCAGTAGTTGGACACCTGGACCATCGTGGTGACCCACGCGTTGGCGGTCAGCAGCCAGGACTTGTCGCCTGGCGACACGTGCGGCATTCCGGACGCCCCCTCCACCTTGGAGTCAATCAAGACGTGGCCGCCCGCGTCCACCAACTGGAGCCCTGGCGTCCCGCGCAGGTCGCATGTGGTGCTCGACGCGTTGGTCAGCCTGACGGTTGCGATCTGGCTGCCCATCGCCCCTTCCCAGAGTGTGACCTTGGCGGTCAGCATCGCGGACGTGCACACCGCGGTCGCCGCCGGGGTCGGGGTGGCCGTGGCGCTTGGCGAGGCAGCTGGCCTGGCTGACAGCGTGGCGACTGCCGAGGCAGAGGCGGCGGGCGACATCGAGCCGGGCGCGCCGGATGCGCCGGCGGACGTCGACGGCTGCGACGCCGCGGACGGGAACAACGTCGACGAGACATCCGACGATGGCACGTCATTGCTGGCGCAGGCGCCGAGGGCCAGCATCGCTGCCAGCGTGAGCACGAGCGTCGTCCGTCGCATCAGCGTCTCCCCAGGGTTCTCCGCCGCGCGGCCTTTCCGCGGGCACCTCACAGCATGGAGCACGTCGCGATGCCGTGCAGCGACTGCCGTGAAGGGGCGACACTTGGCCTGACAGCATCCCTCCCGCTGACTCGAGGTGATCCTGGTGTTCGTGCCCCTGTCGGTCCTCGACTTCCGCGATCGTGCCGCGGCCTACTTCGGCGAGAAGGTGGGCGTCGTGGACGGCGAGATGAGTCTGACCTACCGCGCCTGGGCGGAGCGGACGCACCGTCTCGCGAACGCGCTTCACGATCTCGGGCTCCAGCCCGGCGACCGCGTCTCGTTCATCACCTACAACACGCACCAGCTGCTCGAGGCGTACTACGGCGTGCTCGAGGCCGGCATGGTGCTCAACCCGATCAACATCCGGCTCACGCCGCACGACATCGCCTACATCCTCGACCACGCGCAGTCGAAGGCCGTGTTCTTCCACCGCGACTTCACACCCCTGGTCGACGCGATCCGGCCCCAGCTCTCGACGCGCCCGGTGTTCGTGGTGATGGAGGGCCAGCGCGGCGGGCTGGCGGAGCACGAGTACGAGGCGCTGCTCGGCGGCTCGTCCACGGAGCCGCGGCATCCGCAGGTTGACGAGAACGGCATGGCCGAGCTGTTCTACACCAGCGGCACGACCGGGCTCCCGAAGGGTGTCGCGCTGAGCCAGCGCAACCTGTACCTCCACGCGCTCAACGCGGAGATCGCGCTGCGGTTCGACGAGGACGACGTGGTCCTGCACGTGGTCCCGCTGTTCCACGTCAACGGCTGGGGCGTGCCCCACTTCGTGACCATGACCGGCGGCCGTCACGTCATGCTCCGCAAGTTCGACCCGGTGGCGCTGATGCAGCACGTGGAGCGCCACAAGGTCACCCGGCTGCTCGGCGTGCCCGCGATATTCAACGCGGTGCTGCACCATCACGACCGGCCGAACCACGACCTCTCGAGCCTGCGCCAGCTGATCATCGGCGGCTCGCCCGCGTCACCGGCGCTGGTGCGCGCGCTCGAGCAGGAGATCGGCGTGCAGGCGATCGTTGGGTACGGCCTGTCCGAGACGACCCCGATCGTGACGCTCGCCCAGCCGCGTCGCGTGCTGACCGAGGCCGAACCCCCCGAGCGCGCCGCTGAGCGTCAGGCGATGACCGGCTGGCCGATCCCCGGCACCGAGCTGCGGGTGGTGGACGCGTCGGGCGCCGACGTCCGGCCCGACGGCGAGCAGATCGGCGAGATCCTCGTCCGCAGCAACAGCGTGATGATCGGCTACTACCGCGAGCCCGACGCCACCTCGGTGGCCATCCGCGACGGTTGGCTCCACACCGGCGACATGGCCACCCTCGACGACGAGGGCTACGTCGTCATCAAGGACCGCAGCAAGGACGTGATCATCCGGGGCGGCGAGAACATCAGCTCGGTGGACGTGGAGAACGCCATCGCCGCGCATCCGGCCGTGCTCGAGGTGGCCGTCGTGGCCGCGCCCGACGAGCGGTTCGGCGAGGCGCCGGTCGCGCTCGTCGTGCTCAAGCCCGGCGCCAAGGCGAGCGAGAAGGAGCTCAAGGCGCACTGCAAGGAGCGCCTGGCCCGGTTCAAGGTCCCCCGCGAGTTCCACTTTCGCGAGTCGCTCCCCAAGGGCGGCACCGGCAAGATCCTCAAGGCCGAGCTGCGCGAGCCGTTCTGGGCGGGGCTGCGCGAGCGCGTTCACTAGTCAGATCGGGGCTCTCTCGCCGGGTTTGCCCCCAGGCGGGCGGACCGTCCGGGGTGACGGGTGTCAGTGAAGGAGTTGCGATGCGCCAGTACCACCTCGCGATCGACGATGGCGACGTCGCCCCGATCGTGCTCCTGCCCGGGGACCCCGGCCGCGTCCCGGTCATCGCCACGCGCTGGGACGAGGCGCGACACGTCGCGACCAACCGCGAGTACGTCACCTACACGGGCGTCTACCGCGGCACGCCGATCAGCTGCACCTCAACCGGGATCGGGGCCCCGTCAACCTCTATCGCGGTCGAGGAGCTGGCGCGCTGCGGAGCGCGGACCTTCCTGCGGGTTGGCACCGCCGGGACCTTCCTGGACCACGTCCGCAACGGCGACATGGCGATCTTCGACAGCGCCATGCGGCTCGATGGATCGTCCCGGCTGTACGCGCCCATCGAGTACCCCGCCGTCGCTTCGCACGAGGTGGTCAGCGCGGCGATCGCCGCGGCCAGGGCCCTCGGCTTTCGCCACCATGTCGGCGTGACACGGTCGGCGGACTCGTTCTACGCCGGGCACGCTGCGCCGGGCTCCTCGTACGGCGGGTACTGGCAGTCGTGGTGGCGCGACCAGTTCGACGATCTCGCGCGCCTCAACGTGGTCGCGGCAGAGATGGAGGCGAGCGTCATCTTCGTGCTCGCCCGGGTTTGGGGGCTGCGCGCCGGCGGCGTGGCACTGATCCTCGACAACGCACGCCACGTCTCGGGTGGCGCTGCGTTCGACCCGCAGACGCAGTTCGAGCACGGCGAGGCCGGGATCGAACGGCTGGCGGACCTGGCCTGCGAGACGGCCCGGATCCTCCACGAGCGCGACGCGGCGGACGGGTAGGATCGAGCCCGTCGCACCTGCCGTCCCATCCGTGCGGAGGACCCGACGATGCGCCGCGGCCATCGGCAGCGCCTTCAACGGAGCCCGCGACGCCCCTGTTCCCAAGGCCCCGCGACGCCCCTGTTCCCAAGGCCCCGCGACGCCCCTGTTCCCAAGGCCCCGCGACGGCCGTCCCGCGACGGCCGTCCCGCGACGGCCGGCGCTCGGCGCCCCGCAAGCGCGGCGCGCGCCCGGCGAGTCGCGTGGGACTCGAATCTGCGCCTGCCGAGCGCCGGTCGCCGGCCGGAGCCGGGGCTCGGGCCGTGGCCCGTGCGGCGCATGGCGCACGGCGAGTCTGGCGTGACTCACCAGAGCCCCGCGAGCGCGGCGCGCGCCCGGCGAGTCGCGTTGGCGCGGCATCATTCGCACGCCCTCAGTCGGCGGCGTCCACCCAGGGCAGCGCCTCGACGGCCGCCCGGATCCGCGGCCAGAGCCGCTCGGGCCCGAACCGGAACGGGTCGTCACAGGGCAGGCCGGTCTCGGCTTCGGTGGCGGCGATGACCCGGCGCGCCTCGTCCGCATCCGCGATGAGCGACGTGTTGAGCGCAACCGCCACCACCCGCGATGGCGCGACACCCGACGCCAGCCGCTCGTGGAGGTCGATCAGCAGGGGCAGCGGCGCCAGCGGGAACACCCGGTCGGGGACGTGCGTGAAGTCGTGGTCCTCGAGGCCGGGCTTGTGGACCAGCACCATCGCATGGGGCGTGGAACCGTGGATCAGGCCCACCGTGACCGCCGAGTACGCCGGGTGGTCGATCGACCCCTGCCCCTCCACGAACACCCAGTCCCCGCGCGCCTCGCCGTCCTCGACCAGCCACTCGACCGTCCCGTTGAGGAAGTCGCTGATCAGCCGGTCAACGGCCACGCCCCAGCCCGCGATCATCATCCCGGTCTGGCCGGTGGGCACGAAGACGGCCGCATCGCCGCCCTCGCGTGCCGCGCGCACGAGCTCGAGCGAGACCGACATCTTGCCGACGGCGCAGTCGGAGCCCACGGCGAGGATCACACGCTTGCCGGGCAGGTGCCGCCGGCCCACCGCGCACTCGCGCCGCTCCGGCGGCCGACGATAGTCGGTGATCGTGACGCCAGCCGAAGCAGCGGCCGCGGCCAGCTCCGGGTCGTCGCCCAGGAACGTGTGCAGCCCGGACCGGATCGAGAGCCCCGCCCGGATGGCCGTGAGCAGCATCGCCCGCCAGGACGGCGGCAGGGCGCCGCCCGTCGGCGAGATCCCGATGAGCAGGACCGTGGGCTCGAGCGCGAGCGCCTCCTCGAGCGTGGCGAGGATCGGCACCTCGTACGGCACCGCGATCCACACGGAGACGCTGCGGCCGGCATTGGACCGGTCGATGAGCGCTACAACGCGGTCCGTGCCGTACCGGATGACGCCGAACGCGGTCTTGGCGTCGCCGAAGGTGAGCTGGCCGTCGGCCAGGATGGCGATCCGCTCGGTCACAGGATCTTGGCGAGGAAGGACTTCGTCCGATCGTTGGTGGGGTTCGAGAAGAACGCGTCCGGCGTCCCCTCCTCGACGACCCGGCCCTCGTCCATCATCACGACGCGGTCGGCGACCTCGCGGGCGAAGCCCATCTCGTGGGTCACCACGATCATCGTCATGCCCTCGCGCGCCAGCTCCTTCATGACCTCGAGCACCTCGCCGATCATCTCGGGGTCGAGCGCCGAGGTCGGCTCGTCGAACAGCATCAGCGCCGGCTTCATCGCCAGCGCACGCGCGATCGCCACGCGCTGCTGCTGGCCGCCCGAGAGCTGTGCCGGGTAGGCATCGGCCTTGGCGGCCAGGCCCACCCGCTGCAGGAGCGCCTTGCCCATCTCGAGCGCCTCGTCGCGCGCCATCCCCTTGACCTGCACCGGCGCCTCGATGATGTTCTCAAGCGCGGTCTTGTGCGGGAACAGGTTGAAGCGCTGGAAGACCATGCCGATCTCCTGGCGCTGGCGGGCGATGTTCGCTTCCTTGTCCTCGACCAGCTTGCCGTCCCCCTCGCGGTAGCCGATGAGGTGCCCGTTCACCGAGATCCGGCCCTGCTGGATTTTCTCGAGGTGGTTGACGCACCGGATGAACGTGGTCTTCCCCGAGCCCGACGGGCCGAGGATGACGACCACCTCCTGGCGCCTCACCTGGAGCGAGACGTCCTGGAGGACGTGGAGCTTGCCGAACCACTTGTTGACGTGCTGGGCGTCCACCACCAGCTCGGTGGACGAGGTTGGGGCGCCCCCGATCGCGGCGAGGAGGTCCTTGGAGACCTTGACGTCCGTGCCGTGGATGTGGCCCGAGGGGGTGGTCATCGCATACCGCCCGAGTGAGGGGCGCCGCGGCTCACGCTG
>JAKAMV010000367.1 GCA_021812735.1 Chloroflexota bacterium
GGCTTCAGGAGTGGGCGCCGCACTGGGTCCCGATAGGGCTCGGCGAGCCGCCCGGCGATCTGCCAACTGCGGAGGGTGGTCCACGTGTCCCATGCGAGCGCGGGCGAGAATGGGGGACTCGCAGCATCAACCGTGCACCCCGTCGCCTTCAGCCTCCGGAGGCCCGCCTCGCAGGCGCCAAGCAGCCCTGGATCCGTGGCGAGGTATCCGCCGAGATCGCCCAGCCAGCCGACCCGCCGGCCGAACGGCAGCCCGTCGAGCGGTGTCGCGAACGACTCTCCGGACTCACTGATCGAGAGCGGGGATGCCGGGTCGGGGCCGGCCTGCACCGACAGCAGCCACGCTGCGTCCACGACCGTCCGGGCCATGGGGCCCGCCGTGGAGAGATCCTCGATGAACCGTGCATCGGGGGCGCCGGCCGGGACGCGTCCTGGCGTCGGGCGGAAGCCCACCACCTCGTTGAACGCCGCCGGGTTCCGCAGGGAGCCCATGCTGTCGCTGCCGTCGGCCACGGGCTGCATCCGAAGAGCCACGCTCACCGCCGCCCCGCCGCTCGAGCCTCCCGCCGTCAGCGAGGGATCCAGCGCATTCCGCGTCGCGCCGAACACCGGGTTGTAGGACTGGGAGCCGTAGCCCAGTTCGGCGACGTTGGTCTTGCCGATGATGATGGCTCCGGCGCCGCGCATGCGGGCCGCGACGAGCGCGTCGCGGGCTGGCACGTTGTCGGCGAACAGCGGCGAGCCGTGCGTCGTCCGGAGCCCCGTGGTGTCCACCAGGTCCTTCACCGCCAGCGGGAAGCCGTGGAGGCGCCCGCGGTCCTCGCCGCGGGCGAGGGCAGCGTCGGCCTCGTCGGCCTCTGCGAGGAGCACGTCAGGCGGCCGCAGGCTCACGATGGCGTTGTGACGCGGGTTGAGCGCCTCAATTCGCGCGAGGTAGGCCTTCATGACCTCTCGGCACGACACGGCGCGCGCATGGATCCGCCGGGCCAGCTCGCGGGCAGTAAGGGTAGTGATCGCGTCGACGGGCGGCGCGGGCACGCCGCCATCGTCCGCGGCTGTCACGACAGCGCCACGGTCCTGGCGCCGCCGACATGGCGGTAGCGCTCCGGGTAGCAGGTCAGCACGATGACCTGGCACGACGCCCCAGCGATCCCGAGGACGGCCCCCATGGCCTCCAGGCGGCGCGGGTCGGAGAAGCCAAGCGTGTCATCGAGCAGCACGGGCACGCCGCCGTCCTGCGCGACGAGCATCGCGCCGGCCAGCCGCATGAGGACGCCGAGCTGCTCCTTGGCGCCGACGCTGAGGCTGTCGAACGGGACGGTCCGCCCGTCGAGCGTGCGGTTCCGGACGCGGAGGTCCTCCCCCACCTCGATGCCGAGCGACGGCCCGAAGACCACCCGGCCGAGCGAGGTGAGCTTGTCGCGCAGCGGACCGACGTACGCGAGGTGCGCCGCGTCGCGGGCGCGCTTTAGCGCCTCGTAGAGCGCCTTGCGGGCGTTGGCGCGCCGCATCCACCGGTCGAGTTCGGCCGCGGCAGCGTCTCTGGCGGTGAGGGCGTCGTCGCGGCGCTCGGCGAGCCCGTCCTCGCCGTGGTCCCGGAGCCGGGCCCGCACCTCAGCCTGGGCGATCTCGAGGTCGCGCAGCCGCCCGCCCATCTCGTCCACGACGAGCCGGGCGTTGTCGAGCAGCGCCTTCGCGGCGTCTGGCCCTTGGCCCTCGAGCGCCGCGCGCGCCGATGCCGTCGCGGCGACCGCGGCCCCGTGGTCTGCGACGGCCCTCGCCAGGGCCTCGTCGAGGGCCGTGTCGGCCACGGCCGCCCTGGCCGCCTCGAGGGCGACGGCACGCGCCTCGAGGTCGTGCTCGGCCAGGTCTGCGCGCACCGCTGCCTCGTTCGCCTCGACCTCGCGGGTGGTGAGCTGCTCCCGGGCGGCCCGGTCCTCGCGCTCCGCCGCCGACTCGGCTGTCCGGGCGGATTCGGCCGCCGCCTCGGCGTCCTCGGCCGCCGCCGCGGCGGCATCCTCGTCGGCGGGCATCGGCGACCCCGCCGGCCGGGCGTCGAGATACCCGCGCGTCCGGCGCTCGGCCATGGCGATCCGGGCATCGAGCCGCTCCGAATCATCACCCGCGAGCAGATCGGCGATCCGGCGCTTCTGCTCGGTCCATGCGGCCCGCGCGTCGCGGCGGGCGGCCGCGGCGCCCTCGGCGGCGGCGAGATCGGCGACGCCAACCCGTTCGCAGGCGGCTCGGAGCGTCCGCTCGGCATCCGCCGCCTCCGCGGCGAGGCTGGCATCCGCGCGGCCGGCGCTCACCTCGACCCGCAGCGTGTCGGGGAGTTCCACGCCGAGCCGATCCTCCACCGGCCGCCGGGCGGCCTCCCCCGGGGCCAGGGACAACGGGGCGCCGTCCACCAGCACGGCAATGCTGCGCAGCGCGGTCACGGCGACCGTCGGGCGGGCCTGCTCCAGCAGGCCCCTGGCGACACGCGCCGCGGCGTCCGCCGAGCGGATCTCGTCGAGGGCGGCCTCGTCTACCGGGTTCGCCCTCGCCGTCGCCTCGGCGTCCGCAAGGCTCGCCTGTGCCGCAAGCAGGGCCTCCCGGCGCTCGGTGAGCTCCGCGAGCTGGTCGCGCGCCCGGAGGAAGTCGACGTCCGACCGCGCGGCCCTCGCGCGGGCCTCGGCCGCGTCGCGGGACCTCCGCGCGTCGGACAGGACCGCGGCGGCCCGGGCTGCCCGCTCCCGCGCCGAGGCCAGCGACGGCGCGGCAGCCTCGGCCGCCGCGCGGTGGCGGTCCCGATCGGCAGCGGCGCGGGCAAGCTCCTCGACCGCGGCGGTGCGGCCGCGACTGGCCTCGGCCCCCCGCTCCGCAGCCATCCGGGCGGCCTTCTCGGCCTCGTCGAGCCTCTCGACGTCGCGGACCTGCTCCTCGATCTGGCGCCATCTGGCCTCGAGCTCCCGGGCCCGCGACTCCTCCGGGCCCTTGGCCTCGACGAGGTGGTCGTGCTCGACGGCGAGGTCGGCGGCCCGCTCCACGTCGGCCGCCAGGGAGCGGAGCTGCGCCTCGATGCCGTCGAGCGTCGACTGCTGCTCTCTCACCGCCTCGCGCAGCGGCCAATCGCCCTTGGCCCTGCCCGTCGGCGTCCAGTACTGCTCGTACTCGGCCCAGGCGCGGTCGAACAGCGACGTCTCCGCCTGACCCTCGGGGACGGTGCCCGCGGCGCGGTCGAGCGCCTGGCCGAGCGAGGCGGCCTCCGCCAGCGAGGCCTGGCCCAGGCCCTCGCCCTGCTTGATCGTCAGGGCCCTCCAGAGTGCGGCGTCCATCGTCTCGGCGAGGATCTGCTCCACGCGCTCGTGCGCCTGACGGCCGGTGAGCTGCTCGGACACCGGCCGCGTGATGCGCAGCACGGTCTCCGCCCCCTTGAGGTAGCGCTTGCGGTAGGTGAAGGCGTAGGGCCCGGTCTCGATGTCGGCCTCCACCTCCGGCCCGGCGTCGCGGTCCACGGGCTTGACCGCCCTCACCTCCGCCTTGGTGCTCGAGTCCTGCACGGTGAACAGCAGGTCGAGCGCCTCCGCCATCGAGGACTTGCCCACCTCGTTCGGCCCGACGAGCACCGTCACCCCGTCGCGGAGGAACGCGACCTCGCGCTCCTCGACACCGCGGAAGTCGCGGAGCCGCAGCCGGAGGAGCCTCACCCGGGGCCGCCTGCCGGGGCCGCGAACCGGACGAGGAGCGCCAGCGCGTCGCGGGCCGCGTCTGCCTCGTCGCCCGCTCCGGCAGCGCCGGCCCGCAGCGAGGCGAGCGCCTCGGCCGCGAAGCCCCCGAGCTCGAGGTCCGCGAAGTCGTCGTCGTCGGGGCGAACCACCAGGTCGGTGTGGCGCTCCCACTGCTCGATCGCGCCGAACAGATCACCCTCCCGCTCGAGCAGCGCCTCGAGGCGGGCGTTGGCCGACAGGGAGACGGTGCCGACGAGGGTGAGCTTCACGATCGTGCGGTCCTTGGGCGCGAGGGTGTCCAGCCACGAGGCCAGCACCTCGATGCCGTCTGGGCCGTCGAGGTCGAACCGCTCCCTGGCGAAGCGCCAGGTGCCGGTGCGCAGCCTGGCCACCTCGCACCGGCCGTCGTCCGCGAGATCCACGAGCAGGGCGTTCCCCGCGTCGAGCTCGTCGTAGTCCGTGGGCTCAGGCGCCCCCGCGTACCAGATCCGGCCCGTGGACCCGATGGAGGTGGTCGAGTGCCGGTCGCCCAGCGCGAGGTAGGCGATCCGGCCGTCGGCGAGCGCGGCCTCCGCCTCCGCGACCCGGATCGCCGCCGGGTTGTCGAACGAGATCTCCGCGGCGCCGTGGGCGACCATCACGCGCCTCGTCCCCCTTGCCGGAGCCAGTGCGGCGCAGGCGTCCGCGACCAGATCCGAGAGGGGCCGCTTGCTGAACCAGGGGGCGCCGACCACCTCGACGCCGGGCAGGCCGGGAACCGGCCGCGGCGTGCTGTCCTCCAGCACGGTGACGTGGGGCGGGCACCCCTCGGCAAACGTCGGCGCGCGGAAGATCGACCCCGCGTCGAGCGGGTCGTGGTTGCCGGGCAGCAGGAAGACGGGCACGGGCACCGACGCCAGGGCGTCGAGCGCGCGGCGCACGGTCTGGGCGGAGACCTGGTTCGTCTCGAACACGTCGCCCGACACGACGAGGAACGCCGCGCCGCGCTCCTCGGCCAGCCGGCCCAGCGTCCGGACGGCGTCGATCCGCGCCTGAGAGAACCGCGCCTGCGCCTCCGCGGAGAGGAAGTGGCGGGTCATGCCCAGCTGCCAGTCCGCGCTGTGGAGGAAGCGCACGCTCACGAGGCAGCCCTCGTCCCGGCACCGCCCACGCGGGTCCCTGCCATGCACACCTCCGCGGGCCCCGGTGCCCCGATCGGCAGCCCGAGCCCGATCCCTACGCTAGCGCACCCGACCGGTGGCGCGGGCGACGAGAAGGACGCCGGCGGCCGGGCGATGCTAGCTGCGGCTGACGGCGAGTCCGTCGATGCGCACCATGCGCCGCGACGTTGACACCTTGATTGTCAACGTGCCCGAGCGGACCGAGCTGAAGTTGGCCACCGTGATGACCCTCCGGTTGACGGTGGTGGAGGATTGCAGGCTGATCGACCGCAGCAGCGTCGATCCCAGGTAGACGCGCACCGAGCCGCAGGTCGGGCATGTGGTCGCCACGATCGCGATGCGCTTCGCCTTGACTGACGTGCGGACCAGGGCCGCGCCGTACGCGTATGAGCGCGTCCAGGTCGCGCGGTAGTACGCGGAGCCCGTGCCCCGGCCCCAGCTGCCGTGCGCGTACAGGCTCCGGTCGTCGAGCGGCACGGCGGTGCACCGCTCGGCCGACCAGCTGGGCGACACATAGCCCACGTCGTCGCGCGCCCGGGCGCTGAAGCAGTACGTTGCGCCGGCGGAGACCGCGAGGCTGAGGCTCGGCGCCGCCGTCGAGACGTAGCCGTACGAGCCGAACGACCCGTTCCAGAGCGCGCGCCGCATGCGGACCTCGTACCCTGCGATGGCGTTGGTGCCCGGGCTGCCCGTCAGCGGCACCTCGAGCGACGTGGCCACCGTCCACGCGGGCAGTGCGCCGACGGCTGCCGACGGCGGAAGCGGCGGCGTCACGGGAACGGACGGAGCGGAGGCGGAGCCCGTGCCGGCGGTCGTCCTGGCGGTCACGCGAACGACGACCGCCACGCCGGGCGTGAGGCCGGTGATCGTGCACGAGGTCCCGGGCGGCGACCCCGCGACCGTGCAGCTGCTGCCCGTCGCGGTGGACGTCCCGGCGAGGTAGGCGGTAGCCGTGTAGCCGGTCACCGGCGAGGCGGGGCTGGCGATGGCGGTCCACGTGACGTCGAGCGACCCGGCGACGGGCGCGGCAGGCAGGGCGGCGGTCACCCCGATTGGCGGGGCCGGGAGCGTCGGCAGCGTCACAAAGCTCGAGGAGCCCGCGACGAAGGCCGTGCCCGCCGCGTTCGCGGCGACCACGCTGAACATGTACGTCTGTCCGTTCGCGAGTCCGGTCACCGTGCACGCGAGCGGTCCGGACGACCATGTGCACGTGCTGCCGCCGGGCCACGACGTGACGGTGTAGCTGGTGATCGCCGCGCCCCCGTCGGACGACGGCGCCGTCCACGCCACCAGCGCCGATCCGTTGCCGGGCTGCACCTGGACGCCGGTCGGGGCGCCCGGCAGCGTGCGCGGGGTGATCGTGGCCGACGGGCTCGATGGCTTGCCCGCGCCGACCGCGTTGGCGGCCGAGACGGTGAACGTGTATCCCGTGCCGTTGGCGAGCCCGATGACGGTGCAGCTGGTCATGAACGACGGGGCCATGCACGTGGCCCCGCCCGGCGTGGCGCTGGCGGCATACCCCGTCAGCGGAGAGCCCCCGTCGCTGCTCGGAGCCGACCAGGAGACCGTCACGGACCCGTCGCCGGGCAGGCCGGTCACGTTCTGGGGTTGTGCGGGAACGCCCCGCACCACCACGGACGGCGACGGGCTCGACGGCGCGCCGGTCCCCGACGCGTTGGTCGCGGTGACGGTGAACGTGTACGTCTGGCCGTTCGTGAGGCCCGTGATGGTGCAGGTGTAGGGGCCGCTCGACCACGTGCACGTGGCCCCGCCCGGGCTGGCGGTGGCGGTGTACCGGGCGATCGGGGCTCCCCCGTCCGACGCGGGCGCCGCCCAGCTGACGCTGGCAGACCCGATGCCCGGCACCGCGCTCACGCTCGTCGGCTGGCCCGGGATGCCCGGCCTCGTGAATGGCGCCGTGCCCGATGGCGTCCCGAGCCCGGTCGGCCCGTCATAGCCGACGACGCCCTCGCACAGGTAGGCGATGGTGCACGTGCCGTTGCTGCCGCCGACGACATCCGTCAGGCCGCCGCGGAGATAGGGGTACGCCGCCGGGTACGTGCCCGTCGCCGGACGGCCGGCGAGCGCGTACGCGGCCGCGACGATGGGGGCCGCCGCGCTTGTGCCGCCCATCGCGTACCAGTAGCCGGCGTGGTAGACCGCCACGCCCGGGGACGGATCAGCGATCGCTGACACGTCGGCAACCGTGCGCGTCGAGCATCCCGTGTCGGTCTGCCACGTCGGCTTCGGCTCATAGGTCGAGCATCCACTGCCCGCGCCCGACCAAGCCGACTGGACCCAGGCGCTTCCGCTTCGGTCCAGCGTCGTCCCCCCGACCGCAACGACGTGGGGCGAGGAGGCAGGGAACTGGACGCCGTAGCCGAAATCGCCGGCCGAGACCGTGATCACGACGCCCGGGTGCGTGTACCATGCCTCGTCCCACGTGAGCTCGAACGGGCTCTCGAAGGTCCCATAGCTGTTCGCGATGAACTTGGCGCCAAGGGTGACGGCACGGTTCACCGCGATCCCCAGGTCGCTGATCTGCTCGCTGGCGGCCTCGACGAGCAGGATCGAGCAGTTGGGGCAGACGGCCGAGACCATCTCCAGGTCCAGCGCGATCTCTGCTGCCCAGCCGGAGTCCGTGGCCGGGTAGGCGGTGCCGCCGTTCTGGTCGACCTTCTTGAAGCAGCCGCTGGCGGCCGTGCACGGGGGCAGGCCCATGCTGGTGCGATAGCCCGCCATGTCGGCCTCGGCGGTCGGATCGTCGTAGGCGTCGACAACCGCCACCTCGACGCCGAGCCCGAGACCTGCCGCGGCAGCCGTCAGGCCGTAGGCCGCCTGCAGGTCGGCGGCACCGAACGGGTTGAGCGCGGGCGAGGCGCTCGCGGCGCCCGTCCACCATGGCCGGGCTGTCCGCGGAACGTCGCTCCGGATGAGCGCGTCGCACGTCGCGCGCCCCGGGGCGGGCGGACCACACAGCGCCTGGACCGCCACCGGCAGCGGACCTGTGTCCGCCGCCGCCGACGACGGCAGCGTGAGCACCAGGACGAGAATGGCGGCAAGCCCTGCCAGCGCGCGGCCGAGGGCTGGCGTGGTGCGGGCGCGCACAGTTGGTGCCATCGAGCGGGAACTGCCTTCGTGCGGTGACCGGCATCCGGTCGAGCGTGGGATCGGTCTGGCGAGAGCGTAGCGGCCGGCATCGCCGCATGGCCAGAGGACGATCGGGTGATCGCGACCGCCGCGCGGGTGCCCGGCTCGGGTCGATACGGTGCGGGGGGCCGTGGCGCGGAAGGGCGTGGAGCGGCCGAGCACCTCGACGTCGCCACGGCCGACATCGGGACGGCTGTCGGGCCCGTCAGCGCGGCGCACGCCGGATCGGCCGGCCTGTCTGGCCAGGTCGCGACTGGGCCGGTCAGCCGAGCTGCACCTGCTCGTCCACAAACAGCCGGACCCGCGCCCTCACGTTGGCCATCGAGTCCCCGGCCACGGTCTTGCCGATCTCCGTCGCGTACGCGGTGTCGAACGCCTCGCGAGTGTCAAACCACAGCTCCGACACGCCGTCGACCCCCGCATCCTCGTTCTCCACCACGTTGAACGTCAGGCGCCGGACGCCCGGCAGCTGCTTCGCGAGCGGCGAGTGCTGCACCAGCATCCAGTGTCGGAACGCCTCCTTCGACATCCCCTCCTTGCGGGTCAGCAGGATGATCGCCTTGAACATCAGCCGGGCCTCCTCGTCCTCGCTCCAGGCCGCCCGCCGGCAGCCAGCACCAGACTCACCACGATCTCGTCCGCGCGCGGCGCGTCCGGAAGCTGCACCGTGGCGGCATCCATCTCGTCGAAGCTCCACAGGTCGTCGCGATTGACGAGGGGCATCGCCAGCAGGGTCCCCGGTCCGGCAACCAGCTTCGTCGACGGGATGATCGACGGGCCGCC
>JAKAMV010000368.1 GCA_021812735.1 Chloroflexota bacterium
CAGCTCGTGATCCTCGCTGCCGGCATCCCGTGGCTGCTGCTCGTGGCGGTGCAGGGCGAGCCGCCGCGCAATGACATCGCGCTGCTGGCCATCGCAGCATCAGCCGGCGCGGCGGGCTGGCTGCAGCTGCCGCGGCTGCTCGAGGGCAGGGACCGTGCGCTCGCCGCCGTCGGGGCCGTCGTCGGGGCGGGCCTGGCCGCGGCCGCCGCCCAGCAGCTGGCGCGCCAGGGGGTGGCCCCGAGCCTCACCGCCCACCTGCGGGGCGTGGCGCTTGCCGCTGTCCTGGGCGTGGTCGTGGGGGCGGTGGTCGCGAGCCCCGCGGTCCGGCATTGGGCGCGCGGGCGGCTCGTGGCCGCGGGGCGCCCGTCCGTCGCGCTCCGCGGCGTGGCGGTGGCGCTGGTCGCCGCGCTGTCCGTCTCGGTGCTCGGCGTGTCCCTGCCGCGGATGGCAAGCACCGCGATTGCGGCCAGCCGCCCCGGGCTCCCGGACGAGATCGCCGCGTGGATCGGCGGGCACCTGCCGATCGGGTCAACGGTCGCGTTCGGGTCGGTGCTCGCCAACGAGACCGCGCTCCGGCTTGACGGCCGCTACCAGCTCCGCAGCCTGCAGGCGACCCTGGGTGTGGTTGACGCCGCCGCGCCGCTGGGGATCCGCGTCGGCGAGGAACAGCCCGCCGATGTGGTGGCCGTGGACCGGCACCCTCGCCAGAGCGGCTTCTACGTGTTCACCGCGCGCCAGGTTGAGCACGTGCTGCGCGCGGACCGACCGGCCGTCTGGGTCTACGTGACCGGCAAGAGCACCTCGGCGCCGTCCGTCGTCGCGTGGCTCGCGACCGTGCCCGGCATCCGCCTCGCAGCGGTGCTCTCCGCGCCCACCAGGGCCGACCCGACACTCCAGGCGCACGTGTTCTGGGTGGACCAGGCGAGTCTGGCCGTGCCGAACGCGCAGACGTTCGCGTCGGCGGGCGCCATCAACGCGCTGCTGGACGGCCTGGGATCCGCCCCGCAGGCGCCCGGGATCGCCACGACCCTGCTCGGGCGCGTGGCCACGTCGGACGCCGGCCCGGCAGCCGACGCGGCGTTCGCTCGCCTCAGGTCTGTCGCCGGGCGATGAGCGAGGCCCTCCGCATCCCCGGCCGCCGTTGGCCGTGGTTCGCCATCCCGGTGGCCGTGGCGGTCGCGTCCCGCGCCTACTCGCTCGCGATCCTGGGCGCGCTGACGCTCGTCCCCGGGATGCGCCGCGGGCTGCCGGCCGTGTGGGACGCCGCCTGGTACCTGCGCGTCGCCCGGTCGGGCTACCACGCCGGGGTCGTCAGCGGCGGCCACGACTTCGCGTTCTTCCCGGCGTGGCCCCTGCTCGTGAAGGTGGCCAGCCTTGGCGTCCTGCCGAGCGGGGCGGTCGCCACCCTCCTCGCCAACGCCCTGTTCGTGGTGGCCGCAGTCCTGATCTGGCGCGTGCTCGACGAGCGGCTCGGTCGCGCGGCGGCCACGGGCGGGGTGGCGCTGCTCGCGTTCGCGCCCCCGGCCTATGTCCTCTCCCTGCCCTACTCGGAGCCGCTGTTCCTGGCGGCGACGGCGGCGTACTTCGGCGTCGGCCCCGCCTCTCGCTGGCGGCTCCCCGCCGCCGCGCTCGCCATGTTCGCGAGGATCGCCGGGGCGGCCGTGGTCGCGTCCGCGCTCGCCCGCGCCGCCATGGCCCGGGGGCGCGAGCGCCGGACCCTCCTCGCCGCGGCTGCCGCGGGCACCCTCGCGTTCGCCATCTGGTGGGGCTTCATCGCGCACCTGACCGGTCAGTTCACCGGGTTCCTGCACGGGTCGCCATCCTGGGCCGGCGGGAGCAGCGGCCTGGTCCGGATCGGCGTGGCGCTGGCGAGGCCGACGATCTCCCGCTTGGTTTGGCTCGCGTTCCTTGGCATCATGGCGGTGGGCGCGGTCGGGCTCATGCGGGCCGATCTCGAGCTGGCGGTGTTCAGCGTCGCCGCGCTCGCCTTGGCCCTGCTGCCGGGAGGGATTGTGAGTTCGATGCCGCGGTACGCCCTGGCCGCCTTCCCGGCGTTCGGCGGGCTCGCGCTCCTGGCGCAGCGGCTCGACCGGCGGCTCGTGGTGGCGCTGGCCGTGGTGTTCGCGGTGGGCCAGGTCTTGTTCGCGGCCTGGGCCATGGCGGCGCCGCCGCTCGGGGCGGCACCGTGACGCGGAGTGCCACCGCCCGGCTGGCCGTGCTCGCCCTCGTCTTTGGCTTCGTCGGCGGGCTGGCGGGCTGGGCCCTGCTTGGGGAGCGGGTCGCGCCGGTGCCGACCGCGGTCGCCGAGGAGCTGGCGCCGAGCGGCGTCGCCTCGCCCGTTGCCGCGGGCCTGGCGGTCGCCTCGCCGTCCCCGTCCGTCGCGTCGCCCAGTCCCGCGCCGCCGAGCGCCGTCCCGAGCGCTGTCCCGAGCGCGGCGCCCTCACCCGCGGCCTCCCCGGCGCCCTCGGCATCGCCTGCCGCCACGCCGGCGCCGTCGTACCGCGGGCCCACCACGCGGACCGTCCCGGTGCTCATGTACCACCGCATCGCCGACCCGGCCCCCGGCGCGCCGTACCCGGGCCTCTATGTCAGCCCGGCGGCGTTCGCCGCCCAGATGCAGGCGCTCCGCGCGGCCGGCTGGCGCACCATCACGGCGGGCGAGCTCGGGGCCGCCATGGCCGCCAACCGCCCGGTGCCGGCCCGCACGATCGTGATCATGTTCGACGACGGCTACGCCGACAACTACCTCGCCGCCTTCCCGGTCCTGCGGCGCCTCGGGTTCCGCGCCACGTTCTCGGTGGTCGCCCGCGGCGGGTCAACCATGATGACCTCGCAGCAGCTCGCCACCATGGAGCGGGCGGGCATGGAGATCGGCAACCACACGCTGGACCACAAGAACATCGCGAGCCTGGGCCCGGCGGAGCTGGTCCGCCAGATCGAGGGCGGCGCCCTGCGGATCGAGGCGAGGCTCGCCAGCCAGGGCGTGATCGTCAACCCCAGGACGTTCGTGTACCCGAGCGGACATGTCGGCCCGGCGGCGCTGGCCCTGCTCCGCCAGCTCGGCTACACGGACGCGTTCACGGAGGTCCCGGGCTTCGCGGTCATCGGCAGGACGTCGCCCCTGCTGATCCCCCGCGTGCGCGTGAGCCGGTTCGAGTCGCTTGCCGCGTTCCTCGGCAGCCTTCCCGTCCAGCCACGACCCTGATGCGGCTGTCGGCCGCCCGGGCCTACCCCCCGACGACGCGCCGGCCGTTGACCCACACGGCCAGGACATCGGGCGGGGAGGCGAGCCGGACGACCTTCTCGAGCACGCGGGCGGGCGAGTCCAGCTCTGGGTAGACGCGGAGCGACCCGCGGCGTGACGCCGTGTCCACCAGGACCGCGTCGAACCGCCGTCCGGGCGCGAGCAGCCCCACCGGCGCGCCGAGCACCCCGGCCCCGCCCAGCGTGGCCAGCCAGAACCCGAGGACCGTGTCGATCGCCGAGCCGGGGACGCCGCGCGCGGCCGCCGGCAGGGCCCGGTCCACCCCGTCCTGGAGCATGCGCGACGCGGTGACCGCCTCGTGGGCGGTTCGGAGCAGGCTGGGCGAGGCGCCCCCGGCCACGTCGGTCCCGAGCCCCATCGCAATGCCGCTGGCGAGCAGGCGCCGGACCGGCAGCACCGCGTTCGCGAAGTAGGCGTTGGACAGGGGGCAGTGCGCGACGCCGGCGCCCCGGGCCCGGATGAGCGCCGCGTCGGCGTCGGTGATGTGGTTCGCGTGGTGGAGGACCGTGCCGCGGCGGAGGAGGCCGAAGCCGTCGAGCGCTGCCGTGTCCGTCCGGCCGAAGCGCGCGAGTGGCTGAGCGTGCGCCCAGTCGGATTCCGACACGTGGGTCTGCGCGAGCGTCCCGGCTCTCGCGGCGAGGCTGCCCAGCCCGCGGAGGAGCCCGTCGGTGCAGGCGGGGGTGAACCGCGGCGTCACGATCGGCGCGACGAGGCCCCGCCCGGCGTCGCACGCCCGGATCTCGTCGATGGAACGGGCGCTCGCGGCAATCCCCGCGGCAGCGTCGGCGTCGCGATACCAGACGGGCGTGCCCTCAGGATGGTCCATCGCCACGCGCCCCACGAACGCGCGCAGGCCGGCCTCCAGGGCAGCCTCCGCGAGCGCCGTCGTGGCGGCCACGTCCACCGTGCCGAAGTAGACCGCGGTGGTCGTGCCGTGGGCGAGCAGCCCGGAGACCAGGTCCGCCCAGACCGGCCTGGCGTAGGCGAGGTCCGCGAACCGCGCCTCGAGAGGGAAGGTGTACTCGAACAGCCACCGCTCCAGCGGCAGGTCCAGCCCCGTGCCGAGCTGCGGCCACTGCGGGGCGTGCACGTGGAGATCCACCATGCCCGGCAGGAGCACGCTGCCCGGCGGGGTGGTGACGACGGCCTCGTCGCCGGCGAGCAGCGCCGCCCCGGCCGGCGACGCAGCCAGCTCCACGGCGCCGATCACGCCGTCGTCGGCCACGGCCACGACCGCGTCCTCCAGCGCCTCGAGGCGGTCCGGGGCGGGGGTCTGCAGGATGCGGGCGCGGACGGTCAGCGGCATGCGGCGATCATCGCAGGCGCCGGGCAAGCTTCGCGAGGCCAGCTGCCCAGCCTGCCGGGCGGCGGCCCTCCCCGGATGGGGCAGAGACGCGGGGCCGCCGACCGGCCGATGCTCATCTGCGCTGGGGCCACCGAGCGCCCGCCCGTCTCGCCACCCCTCGTCACCGGAAGCAGTGACCACGGACCGCACGCAACAACCCCGAACCGCCGCCACCCGCGATGCGCCGGACCGGCCCGGTCCCGCGCCGGGTCAGCCCGTGCCGCCGCGCGACGGGGGCGCCGCGGCCGAGGAGCGCGTCCTCGCCGCGCGCCTGTTCGAGGCGCTCAACCGGGACCTGGTGTACCGCTTCCGGCTGGTCCCCGACCGGGGCTTCGACTACGTGAGCCCGGCCTGCCTGGCGATGACGGGCTACGCGCAGCCCGAGTTCTACGCGGACCCGACGCTCATCGACCGTCTCATCCACCCCGACGACGCCGCGCACCTCTCGGGCCTGGCGCAGCGTTCCGCTCCCGAGGGCGAGGTGGTGCGCTGGATCCGCAAGGACGGGACGACGGTCTGGACCGAGCACCGCTCGCTGGTGGTGGAGAGCGGGGGCGGTCCGGTCGCCGTCGAGGGCATCGTGCGCGACGTCTCCGACGTGTCCTCGGCGCGCGAGCTGCTCGCCCTGCTGGACCGGTCGGCCCGCCGGTTCGTGGACCACGCCCCGGACCTCGCCCTCCTGATCGACCCGTTGGGCCGCGTCCTGCACGCGAACGAGTCCTTCCTGGCGCTGACCGGCTGGAGCGCCGAGGAGGTGGCCCTGCGCCGCTGGTCGTCCACGTTCCTGCACCCGGACGACCTGCGGGCGGGCCGCGGCCTGCTCAACGCCGTGGAGGACGGGCGAGGGGAGACGACGGCCCCGCTGCTGCTGCGCGACGGCCGTCGCCGCGACGTCCGGTGGTCCACGCTGGCCATTCCCGACCCGCGGCTGCGCCGCCCGTCGATCCTGGCGCTCGGCCGGGACCTGGCCGCCGAGGACGAGCGGGCGGCCGAGATCGCCCAGCTGCGGACGGCGGTCGAGGAGACGTCCGACTCGGTGGTGGTGGCCGACCTCGACGCTCGGATCATCGCGGTCAACCCGGCGTTCGAGCGGGCGACCGGGTTCGCGCGCGACGAGGCGCTCGGCCGGAACCCCCGGATCCTGCACAGCGGCCGTCACCAGCCCGCGTTCTACCAGGCGATGTGGTTGGCACTCGCCCGCGGTCGCCCGTGGCGCGGGGAGCTGGTCAACCGTCGGGCCGACGGCGGCCCCCTGGTGGAGGAGGCGTCGATCACGCCGATCCGCGACCGGTCCGGGGCCGTGGCCTCGTACGTGGCGGTCAAGCGCGACGTCACGGGCCTGCGCGAGCTGCGCGGCAGCCTGGAGGACGTGCACCGGGAGCGTGAGCGCCTGGCGGGGGCCATCGACCGCCTGTCCGCCGGCGAGGGCGCGGACGCGACCGCGGACGGGATCGCCGCGATGGTCGCCGAGCTGCCCAACGTGGTCGTCGTGGCCGTCGGCGTGGTGGACGACGAGGGTGTGGGCCACTACGCCGCGAGCAGCGGCATGTCCGCGCTCGGCTACGCGCGGGGCGAGCCGCTCGAGCCGTCCGCCCTCGCCCGCCTGGCCCGGCGTGACGCCGAGCCGTGGGTGGAGCGCTCCGGCCGATCGGCGAGCCGCGCCCGGGCCGCCCTGTTCCGACGGCTGGGCGTGGGCGCCATCGTCCACATCCCGGTCTTCCGCGACGCCCTGCCGCTGGGGGTCCTGGTCGTGGGCGGAGCCGATCCGGACGGCACCGACATCCTGGTCCAGACCGCGTCGCTCAACGAGGTGGCGGCCGTGATGCGCGCGCTGCTGGGACCCGACGCGACGACCCGGCAGGCCCGTCACGAGGCTCGGACCCGCATCGCGGGCCTGGTGGCGGAGGCGCGCTTCGAGCCCGTGTTCCAGCCCATCGTGGACCTGGTCAACGGCCGCCGGGCCGGGTTCGAGGCCCTGACGCGCTTCGCCGGGGGCACGCCGCCGGGGGCGGTGTTCGAGGGGGCCCGAGCCTGCGGCATGGAGCGCGACCTGGAGCTGGCGACGCTGCGCTCGGCGCTGACCGCCGCCGAGGGGCTGCCGGCGGACGCGTGGCTGAGCCTCAATGTCTCCGCCCGCCTGCTCGTGGGGGAGCCTGGCCTCGCGAGCCTGCTCGCCGCGAACGAGCGCGAGCTCGTGATCGAGATCGCGGACGCGGGCCGGGCAGAGGAGGCGCTGGCGGCGCGGGCCGCCCTGCGGGACATGAACGTGACCGCCCGACTGGCCGTGGACGACGCCGGCGACGGGGCGGTCAAGCCACGCCACCTGATCGAGCTCCGCCCCGACTTCATCAAGCTGGACCTGGCCCTGATCCGTGACATCGACCGCGACGCGCACCGTCAGCAGCTGGTCCGGGGCCTCAAGGCATTTGCCCACGCCGCGGGTGGCGTGCTGATCGCGGAGGGCGTCGAGTCCATCGCCGAGCGCGGCACGCTCATCGGGCTGGGCGTGCCCTTCGGGCAGGGGTACCTGTTCGGGCGGCCTGCCCCGGCGGCCTCCTGGAACGGCGGTCGCTGAGGTCCGGCTGACGCCCGGCTGACGCCCGGCTGGAGCCCGGCTGGAGCCCGGCTAGCGCCCCCGTCGGCGTGCGTTCACCCGCCGGCCACGCCCCGGGCCGTCCGCGCCGTCATCGCCGCCGGCCGCCGGTTCCGGCGCTGCGGGCAGGCTGGGCAGCTCGGTCTGGCCGTCGAGGCCGGCCAGGATGATCCGGCGCAGCTCGGCGTCCACGGCCGGGTCCGTCTCGACCGGGCGGTAGCGAGCCAGGCGGCGGTCCACCTCGTCCGCGGCGCGGGCGGCGAGGTCCTTGCCGCCAGCCTTGAGCCACGCCTCGCGATTGTCGCGCACCGTGACCGGGGAGGGGAGGTAGAGCTCCTGCTCCCAGTGCGCCGTCGTGTGCGGCGCCATGATCAGGTGCAGATCCGCCATCAGCCCGTCCACCAGATCGCGGACCGGCAGGTCGTCGAGCGGCCGGACCTCGCGCACGAAGCGGAGGGCCTGGCCGCACCAGTCGTCGTCGGCCACCAGCTTGGGGAGGCTGAACACGAGCAGGAAGTCGAGCATGCCGGGACCCGAGACGCTGTTCACGCCGGCCAGCGCCGCGATCAGCGCGGAGCCGAACGTCTCGGCGCCCGCCTGCGCGTCGAGCACCGGGCTGTCGGACAGCGCCATGTACGACTGCGTGGGCAGGCCGAGGCGCTTGCCGACCTCGACGTAGGCCGCGTCGAGCGCGAACGCCTCGATGGCCGACATCGGCGACGACGCCTTCTTCATGTGGAACGCGGCCGGGGCGCCGCCGAACATGACGGGCGCGCCCGGCCGGATCACCTGGGCCATGGTGATCCCCGCCAGCACGTCCACGGTGTGGAAGACCGTCGCGCCGACGGTGGTCACCGGCGCCACCAGGCCCATCAGCGTGACGGGCACGATCTCCACCGGGATGCCGGCCTCGACGCAGTCGAGGAGGTTCTGGCACGAGTCCTCGCTGTACCGGAAGTTGCCGGAGGCGGTGATCGTGAACATCGACAGCGGCCGGGCGCGCAGGTCGTCGGCGTCCGCGCGGAACAGCCGCAGCATCTCCACCATCCGGGGCACGCCGTGCTCGGTGAACGCGCCGGACACGATCGGCTTCCTGGAGTTCGCGAGCGCCATGTACAGGCGCCAGGCGTCCGACACCTGGGGCTCGATGTCCGCGTTGGTGGAGAACGCGGTCGCGAGGTACGCGATGTGCTCGAGCCCGTCCGCGAGGCGCACGTACTCGACGAAGTCCGCCGAGGTGGCCAGCCGGACCTCGCCCGTGCGGTGGTCCTGCCACTTGAGCCCCGAGGAGCCGGGCACGAAGTGGACGCGGTCGCCGCCGAGGTCGGCGTGGGGGCTGCCGTCGCGGTCGTAGAGCCAGAACGACGCGGGGGCGCTCGCGATGGCCCGCTCCACCACGTCGCGCGGGAACAGGACCCGGTCACCGGCGGCGTTGGCGGGGAGGCCCGCCGCCAGGAGCCGCCGCCGCATCTCCGCGCCGCGGATCTCCATGCCCGTCTCGGCCAGCACCCGCATGGCCTCGTCGAGGATCTGGTCGATGAGCTGGTCCGAGAGGACGCGGATGACTGGTCGCATGGG
>JAKAMV010000369.1 GCA_021812735.1 Chloroflexota bacterium
GGCTGCTGCGCGACGCCGACGAGGCCGAGCGCCGCGTCCTCGGCGGCTTCGAGTACTCCCGCAACGAGGTCGTCCTGCACACCGACGAGCGGCTCCTCCCGTCCAACCGCCGGGCCTGGGCGTCGTGGAACGTGCACACGCCGGACTGCCGGATGCCCGCCGACGCCCTGACGATGACGTACCACATGAACCGGCTGCAGTCGCTGCCGGGCCCGGTCCAGTACCTCGTGTCGCTCAACCCGGGCGAGAAGGTGGACCCGAAGCACGTGATCCTGGCCCGCGAGTTCAGCCACCCGATGTACACGTTCCGCACGTTGGAGGCCCAGGCGGGCCTCCGGGCGCTCCAGGGCCGCCACCACACCTGGTTCGCCGGCGCCCACCTCGGCTACGGGTTCCACGAGGACGGGTGCCGGTCCGGCTTCGAGGTCGCCGAGCGCATCGGGCCGGCGACGGTGGAGCGGGAGGCGGCGCGGGCCGTGGCGCGTGGCCGCCAGCCGGAGGAGGCTGCCGCGTGAGGTCGCAGCTTCTGGAGGGCAAGGTCCGGCACCACCGGGCGCGGCCGGTCGCGTACAACCTCGAGCACGATGTCTGGTACGCCGCGCTCGACTTGGCGGAGCTGCCCGCCCTCGACCGGCGGCTGAGGGTGTTCGGCCGCAACCGGCGTGCCCTCGCGGCGTTCCGCGACGCCGACCACCTGCCCGTCGCGGCGGCGGACGTCGACGCCGGCGTGCGCGACCACCTGCGGGCCGAGGGCGAGGACCCCGACGGCTGGCGGATCACCCTGGTCACGAACCTGCGGGTCCTCGGCTACGTCTTCAACCCGGCCAGCTTCTTCCTGTGCCGCGACGCCGCGGGCGTGCTCCGCGTGGTGGTCGCCGAGGTGCACAACACCTTCGGCGAGCGGCACCTCTACACCCTGCGTCCGGATGGCGGTGCCGTCCCGCGCCAGGGAGCGGCCGAGGCGGCTGACTCGACGGCGGCGGCCGACGGCCGTCAGGGCGCTGGCCGCCCGTTCACGGCGGGCATGGACAAGGCGTTCTTCGTGTCCCCGTTCATCGGGATGGGTGGCCGGTACGCGGTCCACATCCGCGACGACCAGGACGGTCTCCGCCTGGCCATCAGCCTCCGCCAGGAGGGCGAGCTGGTGATCAGCACCAGCCTGGTGCTGCGCCGCCGCCCCTTGACGGACCGCGGCCTGCTCTGGATGCTGGTCCGGCATCCGCTCGTGACCCAGAAGACGATTGCGATGATCCACTACCACGCGGTTCGGCTGTGGCTCAGGGGTGCGCCGTTCTTCCGCCACTCGCAGGCGGCGCGCTCGCTCGGGGGCCGGGCTGCCGAGGAGGCGACGCGATGAGCAGCGGGATGGCCGCGAGCCGGGCAGGGATCCTGCCGGCGCGCATCATCGAGCAGACCGCGCAGCGGGTCATGCTCGCCGCCGCCCGCCGGATCCGGGTCGGCTGCCTCACCGTGGCGCTGCCCGACGGGACACGGCTCGTCTACGGCGACCGGACCTCGCCCCATGCGGGCGAGCTGCGCGTCCATGACGCCGCCGCCGGCGTGAGGTTGCTGCTGGGCGGCGAGATCGGGGCGGGCGAGGCCTACATGGACGGGCTGTGGTCGAGCCCGGACCTCCCGGCGCTGCTCAAGGTGGCCGCGCTCAACCGCGAGGCGCTGGCCCTGCCGACGGGCTGGTGGCGCGTGCCGCTGCGCCTCCGCAAGACGCTTGCCCACCGGGCGCGCCGGAACACCGTCGCCGGGAGCCGGCGGAACATCGAGGCCCACTACGACCTCGGCAACGACTTCTACCGGCTGTTCCTCGACGAGACGATGACGTACTCGAGCGCCGTGTTCGACGCCCCGGACCAGTCGCTCGCGGACGCGCAGCGCAACAAGTACCGGGTGATGGCCGAGCGGGCCGGGCTGCGCGGCGGGGAGCACGTGCTCGAGATCGGCAGCGGCTGGGGCGGCTTCGCGATGTACGCGGCCGGCGAGCTCGGCTGTCGGGTCACGTCGAGCACGGTGTCGCCAGCGCAGCACGAGCTCGCGACAGCACGGATCGCCGAGGCCGGGCTGGCAGACCGGGCCACCGTGGCGCTGTGCGACTACCGCGAGATCGAGGGCACCTACGACGCGATCGTGTCGATCGAGATGCTCGAGGCCGTCGGCGCGGGGTACTTCGCGGCATTCTTCGAGGCGTGCGACCGCGCGCTGAGGCCCGGCGGGCTGATGAGCCTCCAGACCATCGCCTTCCCCGACGTCTCGTACGAGCCCCAGCGGCGGGGCGCGAACTGGATCCAGACCTACATCTTCCCGGGCGGACTGCTGCCCAGCCTCGCGGCGATCGAGCGGTCGCTCCACGGGACCCGCCTGCTCGTGCGGCGGGTCGAGGACATCGCCCCTAGCTACGTGCGCACGCTGCAGGCATGGCGCGCGGCGTTCATGGGCCGCCTGGACGCGGTGCGCGCCATGGGCTTCGACGACCGCTTCGCCCGGATGTGGGAGTACTACCTCGCGATCAGCGAGGCCGGCTTCGCCACGGGCATCACGCAGGACCTCCAGATCGTGCTCGAGAAGCGGCGCGGGCTGGCCTGATCCGGCGGCTTCTCCCGAGGCCTGGTCGGGCGCTGCCACTGATTCCTGGTGCACCCACGGCGGTTGTGATCATCGAGTCGCAGGCAGCCGGTGGTGCACCCAGACAGCGGGCTCGCAGTAGACGGCATAGTCCTGCTCGACGTCACAGTAGACGGGGACCAGCGCTTGCGGAACCGTCACCGGCCCGGTGGTGTCGAACGGCAGACCCGTCCACTCGCGCCATTGCGCGGTGGAGCCGGCCATCGTCATCGCACGGGGCGCCACGCCGACAATCTTCCCGCCGGCTCGGACGTGGACGCGGAGCCATGGGTCGACAGGCAGTCCGTCGTCGCGGCGCATGGCCGCGTAGTCACGGATCGGGAGATCAGGGCGCAGGTGCTTGCGACTCGGGCGGACTGGCGCCACCAGGCTGCGGAACCCGAGGGCTGTCGAGTTGGCGAGCATCGCGGCCAGCACGATGCCTGACACGCCGCGGCTCTGGAGGTCGCCCCGGACGCTGATCTCGAGCGCCGACACCAGGTTCCCGCCCCGACCGGCCATACGATCGACGGCAGCTGAGACGATCACACCGTCCCAGCCATCCTCGGGCAGGGACGCGGAGGGGTCCTCGTCCCACGTGAACGGGACGCTGTAGCCCTTGGCCACGAGCTGGTCCGGATGGTCGCGATCGATCGCCACCAGGACGAACTCCGGGTACGCCGTGACCGCGTCCGCGTAGTACAGCCAGCCCACGGGATCCTGGTGCATGAACCGCGGCCACGGGTTCAAGGATCCAAGCAGCGGCGCGAGATCGGGCCGCTGGGCGATGGTCGCGGTCACCAAGTCCACGGTCGACCCCCTGGCATCAGCACCCGACGACGAGCCGATCGGAGCTCCTCCGCCAACGGAGCACGCGGGTGATCGCCTGATGGTGACACCCCATGAGGCGGGAGGGGCGCTCGACAGGCTCAGTCGAGGAAGCCGCCCTGGTCGGCGGCAGCAGCCGCCTCGTACCGCGAGAGCGCCCCGAGCTTGGCCATCGCGTTCGAGACGTGGACGCTGACGGTCTTCTCCGAGATGAACAACTGGTCGCCGATCTCGCGGTTGGTGTGGCCCTCGGCGACGAGGCGCAGGACGTCACGCTCTCGGGCGGTCAGCGGCGAGCGGGGCTCGTCTGCCGTCGGACGGTCGGTCGGTTCCGCCGCCTCATCGCCGGCGCCCGGCTCGAGCTGGATCCTGGCTTGACGGGCGACCGTCTCGAGCTCGTCGCGTAGCGGCACGGCTCCAATCGCAGCCGCCGTGGCGTGCGCCGAGCGGAGCACGCGCGCGACCTCGGCCCGATCCCCTCCGGTCGCGAGCAGCGCCTCCGCGAGGCGGAGCTCGGCGCAGGCGGTGTCGTACGGATCCGACATGGCGCGCCATTGATCCGCCGCGGTTCGCCACGCCGCGGGGTCCGGGGTGCCCTGGAGCCGCCGCAGCTCCCCCTCGGCCGTCGCGAGCGTCGCTTCGCCGAACGCTCCGGCTCCGCCGTCCGCCCGTGCCTCGTTGACGATCCCGCGCAGTTGGCGGAGCCAGCGGCGGCCGAGCTCGACCGCGTCGGCGGCCTCGGCCGGTCGCCGGCGCCGGCGTGCCGCCACCGCGTGGTCTGCCGCGGCGCCGACTGCGGTGCCCAGCAGCAGCCACATCGAAGCGACCTCGTCGGTCTCTCCTCGCTCGACCGCCGTGTGGGCCTCCTCCATGATGGTCCGGATGCGGTCGAAGTTGCCAGCCGCCCGCTCGAGGAAGGCGTCGGCCTCGAGGGCACCGATCAGGAAGCCCCACGTGTTGGCTGGCCGCGGCACCGCGCGTGCCGCCTCCAGCTGGCCGCGTACCGCCCGGGCCTTCGACAACGCGGTCCAGCCAGCCGGGAGCGACTGGTTGCCCGTCGCCAGGCATTCGACTTCGTCGAGGCGACCAAGGAAGAACGAGGAGATGGCCTCGGCGACCGCGTAGAAGCGCGCCTGGCGTCGCTCGATCCCGTAGCGGATTGCTGCCCGCCGCGCAGCGGCCGCCTGTCTGACGCTGTCCTCGAACCGGCCCGCGAGCCACCAGACCCACCAGACCGAGAAGGCCGGGAATAGATTCGCGTCGGCCATGACCGACCGGTCGATGGCATCGAATCCCGTCGCGCTGGCCGACGCCGCAGCCACGAGCGCTTCGCCTCGGGTCACGCGGCCCAGAAGCGAGAGCCCGATTGCGTGCTCGGTTGCTGCCAGCGCCCAGGTGCGGTCGTCGTCAAGGGACTTGGCGATCGCCATCGATCGTTCCGTCATCTGGGCGCCTTCTCGACAAAGGCATCCCAGCGAACCCGCGACGGTGATGAGGGCATGCACCTGGAGTCGTGACGGCTGCAGCTGCTCGATCAGGCCGCGCAGGCGCACTGCCGCGGCCTTGGCCGTGTCGGTCGCGTCCCTATCGCTCGCGGTGTCGCAGACGTCGATCAGGAGCTCCGCGAGGCGTTCTGGTGATGCGGACGTCTCGAGCTCGGCGAGCGCCGCTTCCGCGTGCGCCAGGGCGGCCCCGGCTCGACCGGAATTGGCCGCCATGCGTCCGGCGACGGCAAGCAGCTCGCCGTGGCTGATCGCGGCCCGCGCCTCGGCATCGACGACACGCGGCCAGAGCTCGAGCGCGCGCTCCGCGTGCACGAAGGCCTCCGTGAACGCGCCGGCATCGGCCAGGCCGCGGGCCGCACCGACGGCCGCCGCGAGCGCGCGCGGCTGGTCTCCCGCGTGGTACGCGTGGACTGCCAGATCGGTCATGAGCCCCAGCCCATCGCTGGACGGCCCCGCCAGCGCCCGCTCGAGCGCGTCCGCCAGCTGTGTATGCAGCCGGATCCGCTCGGTGGGCAGTAGCTCGTCGCACGCGACCTCGCGCAGCAGCGCATGTCGGAAGGCGTACACCGGATCAGCCGCGCCATCTCTGGCTACCAGGACCCGTGCCTCGATCGCTTCACGCAGCGCGCCGAGCCGCGCCCCCTCTTCGAGGCCCGTCAGGGCAGCGAGCCGATCGAAGGTGAAGGGGCTGCCGATGACGGCCGCCGCCCGGACGAGGGAGAGCGCGGGGTCGGACAACGAGGCCAGACGTTGGCCGAGGATCTCGCGCAGGGAGGCCGAGATCACGCCGCCGTCCGCATCATGGCCGACCAGCTCCTCGACGTAGAAGGGCAGACCGTCGGACCGCTCGACCACGCTGTCGACCAGCGCTGGCTCGGGCGGGTGACCGAGGATCGCGCTCAGTTGCTGGACGATCTCGTCGCGGTCAAAGCGGTGGACGTCGAGCCGAGTGACCCGGTCCGAGCGCTCCATCTCGGCGAGGAGCGGCATCAGCGGGTGCCGTCGGTGGATCTCGTCGCTCCGGAACGTGCCGACGATGAGGATGCGCTCGTCTCGCACGTTGCGCAGGAGGAACCGGAGCAGATCGCGCGTCGAGCCGTCCGCCCAATGGAGATCCTCGATGACGAACAGCAGCGGGGCCGTGGCTGAGAGACGCCCGAGGACAGCGAGGACTGCATCGAACAGGCGAGCCTGCTGGCGCCCGCGGTCCGCTGGATCCAATCGCTCCAGGTCGGCCTGTTCGTCCTCGCCGAGATCCGGGACAAGCGCGGCGAGAGTCCGCGTTGACGATCCGAACACCGCCTCGACGGCCGTCGCGGACTCGCGCCGGAGAGCGTTCTCGAGATCGCGCAGGGCCTCGCTGAACGGCGCGAACGGGAGGCCGCCGCCGCCCAGATCGAGGCAGCCACCAGCGATCGTGCGTGCCCCCTTGGCGTCTGCGCACGCGGCCAGCTCGGCCACGAGCCGGCTCTTGCCCACGCCCGCCTCGCCCGCGACGAGGACGAGCGACGGCTGGCCGGAGGCGGCTGCGTCGAGCGCGGCCTCCAGCTGCTCGAGCTCGCTGCGCCGACCAACGAAGATCGGGCTGCTGATCCGACCCCCCATGACCTCGATGATCGTGTCGACGGCCGTTCGCGACAAGACCGAGGGGGGCACCGGAATCAGGGCGGGCTGTCCTTCGTGCTCCATCATGAGCGCCGTGTCGCCCAGGTTGGCGCGTCCTGCGCAGCCGGCGCGGCACGCGTGGTCCTCGCGCGGAGGGTGCGCGGAACCGGGTGGGACCCTGGCGAGCTCCCACCCGGTAGAGAGTTGGACTCCCGCGCGTCAATCGCCCAGCTTCTCCAGCGGGGCCACCTGGTGCGGGATCTCGCCGGCCGCCGGTGCGGCGGCCTCGTCCAGCCCGAGCGGGGCGGCCTGGTGGGGGACGGTGCCGTCCGAGCCCCGGACGATCGGAGCCGCGGGGGCGTAGACCGAGGCCGCGGCCACGTCCAGCCCGAGCGGGGCGACCTGGTGCGGGACCCCCCCCACCACGGCCGGGACGGCCGGCGCGGCAGCGTCGACGCTGGTCCGTTCATCCGATGAGACGACCTGCATCGCCAGCAGCGCCGCCGCGATCACCGCCGCGGCGATGACGATGCCGAGGCCGACCGCCCGCATTGGGACGTGACGTGGGACGTGATGGAGTCCGGGTGCCGTTAGCTGCGCCATGTCAGTTGCTCCTCTCAGGGCTGGGACCGAGCCCTCTCCTGTGGCTCGCCTACCGAGGAGCACGATGTCGCTAAGGGTCGGGGTGCGGAATCCGCAGGACGCTTAGACGGTGCAGGCCTGACCTCAGCAGGGGCCCGGCGTGCCTTAGGCGCCACTCGGCCGCAGGCGGGAAGCCTCGGGCCGTGCTTCTCCCAGGGCGAGCGGCCAAGCCCTATCGTTCGCGGTTCGATGACCGTCCGCACGCTCGTGAGCGGCTGCGGGCGTGACGACCGACGGAGTCCGAATCGAACCGAACGGCCAAGGCCCATCTCCCGCCGATGGAGCCGAGGTTTCGATCGTCATGAACGAGCCTACGGCCGCGCGCGCGGTGCTCGGGTCGGGGCGTGTCTTCCTCCCCCGGTCCCATGCAGAGGCGGCCGCACGAGGCGGGCCGCGTCACTCTGGGAGCGCCGCCTCGCCCTCCGGTGGCTTGTAGTTCTTCCCCTCCTGCGGTTCCGGTTTGCCGAAGCCCTGGCCCTCCATGAGCATCGAGTAGATGGTGTCGATCTCGGCCCACGGGAGGTTGCGCTGGATGTAGTGGATGTCCCAGTACCTCACCACGAGCGCGTTGTGCATGACCTGGTTCGCGGCCTGCTCGGCGCTGGTCGCGATCCGGGCCTTGTTCTCCTTCGACTTCTCGTCGATGACCACGTCCGGGACCGGCGTTCCCTTCTTGCCCGACTTGAGGTCGGCGCGCCACGCCCGCCCCAGCTCGACGCCCTTGGCCGTGAACTTGTCGCCCGGCCCGGCGTCCTGTCCCGTCGCCCCGGCCGTGAACCCGTCGACGAGCTTCTTCCGGGCCTCGCCGGCCTCGTCGATGGCCTGCGCGTACTCCTCACCCTCGCCCAGCGTGATGATGAAGCCGACGATCGTGAACGCGCCGATGAAGATCATGGATCCCGCCACGAGGGCCTCGGCGGCAACGGCCTCGCCGCCCTGCTCGACGAGGTTCAGGAAGATCCGCTCGTAGTTGGGCTCGATCGAGACCGTGAGGGTCGCCTTCGGGGTGATCTTCAGCTTCGCCCCGTCAGCAGCCGTGTACTCCCACTCCTTGATCTTCCAGTCGACCCCGACCTCCATGGTGAGGAACTTGATGCCCTTGTCGGCATCCATCTCGGCGAGGGTGAAGCCGAACTTGGGCTCGAGCGTCTCGCCCTCGAGCGACATCTCGACGCCCAGCTTGCCGCCGTCCGCGCCAGCTTCACCGCCGACCTTCGCCTTCGGTGTCATCCCCTCGAAGATGCCGGTGGCGCGCTTCTCCCAGGCCAGGCCGACCTCCGCCTGGTACTTGGCTCCCTCGTCGCTCATGACGGCGCCGCCCGAGGCGCTGGTCTCCGGACCGCCGGGCGAGGGCAGGGGAATGGGGCCGGCAGGCGTCGGCGTCGGCGACGTCGGGAGCGTCTTGGGCGCGGTCGCCGGGGGCGGCGGCGCCGTGATCTCGTAGTCGACCGATCCGGTCGTCGTGACGCCGACCTCGACGTAGCCGGCATCGCGTTTGGGCTTGAGGAGCGGAAGGTCGGGGAACTTGACGGTGTGCTTCACGCTCGGGGACGCGCCGCCGCCGTCGCGCT